>JAOPWF010000667.1 GCA_025965815.1 Mycobacterium sp. | reverse complement strand
GTGCGCGAGCCGGGGATCCACCTCGATCGACACCCGGCCGTCCACACCGTCGGTGGCCTTGTACGTCTCGGCGAACAGGTCGCAGGCCTCGCGCACGTCGTCGGTGGTGACAGTGCGGATCGTCGCCTCGACTTCGGCGCCGCGCTCGGCCAATTCGCGGATCTGCTCGTCATAGGCGTTGCCCTTGGACAGCGCCGCCTGGAAGATCGACGGGTTGGTGGTGACACCGACCACGCATTTGGTATCCCTCAGCTCAGCCAGGTTGCCTGACCTCAGCCGGTCGCGGGACAGGTCGTCCAGCCATACGGATACCCCCGCGGCGGACAGCGCCGCGAGGTTCGGGTTCTGAGCCATTTCGATGAACTCCTCTTAACTAGTTGTCCAGTGATCGTTCCGCGGCGGCGGCGACGGCTTCGGGGGTGAACCCGAATTCGCGGAACAGCGTCTTGGCGTCTGCTGACTCGCCGTAATGCTCGAGCGAGACGATTTCTCCGGTGTCGCCCACCAGCTTGTGCCAGCTCTGCGCGACACCGGCTTCGACGGCGACCCGGGCCGACACCGCGGGCGGCAGCACGCTGTCGCGGTACTCGACGGGCTGAGATTCGAACCACTCCACGCATGGCATCGACACCACGTTGGCGGTGATTCCCTTGTCGGCGAGGATTTTCTTTGCCTCGACGGCCAGCTGCAACTCCGACCCGGTGCCGATGAGCACCACGTCCGGGGTCTGGTCGGGGATCCCACCCAACACATAGCCGCCCTTTTCCACGCCTTCGCTACTGGTGCCCTCCAGTACCGGTATTCCCTGGCGGGTCAGGATGAAACCGACCGGCCCGCTGCTGGCGCCGCGGGCCAGGATGGTGCGCCACGCGAAGGCGGTCTCGTTCGGGTCACCGGGGCGCACCACCGACAGATGGGGGATGGCCCGCAGCGCCGCGAGGTGCTCGATCGGCTGGTGGGTCGGGCCGTCCTCACCCAGCCCGATCGAGTCGTGCGTCCAGACGTAGATGGTGTCGATGTCCATCAGGGAGGCCAACCGCACCGCCGGGCGCATGTAGTCGGAGAACTGCAGGAACGTTCCGCCGAACGCACGGGTCGGCCCATGCAGCACCACGCCGGACAGGATCGAGCCCATGGCATGCTCACGCACACCGAAGTGCAGCACCCGGCCGTACCAGTCCGCCGTGAACTCCTTGGTGGAGATCGACGGCGGTCCGAACGACTTGACGCCCTTGATCGTGGTGTTGTTGCTGCCGGCCAGGTCCGCGGAGCCGCCCCACAGCTCCGGCAGCTTCGGCGCGACCGCGTTCAGGACCTCGCCGAATGCGGCGCGAGTCGCCAACGATTTGGAGCCCGGTTCCCAGTGCGGGATATCGGCGTCCCACCCGTCCGGCAGCTCCTGGGCCAGCAACCGGTCCAGCAGTTTCTTGCGCTCCGACTCACGCTCCGCCCAAGCCTCGAACTCACCGTTCCACTTCTCGTGGGCGTCCTTGCCCCGCTCTTTCAGTTCCCTGGTGTGCGCGATGACGTCGTCGCGCACCTCGAACGTCTTGTCCGGGTCGAAGCCCAGGATCCGCTTGGTGGCGGCCACCTCTTCGTCGCCGAGCGCGGAGCCGTGCGCCTTGCCGGTGTTCATCAGGTTCGGCGCCGGATAGCCGATGATGGTGCGGACCTCGATGAACGACGGCTTGTCGGTGACGGCCTTCGCCGCTGCGACGGCCTCCTCGATCCCGACGACATTCTCGCCGCCCTCGACGATCTGCACGTGCCAGCCGTAGGCCGCGTACCGGGCGGCGGTGTCCTCGGTCAGCGCGATATTGGTGTTGTCCTCGATGGAGATCCGGTTGCTGTCGTAGAACGCGATCAGGTTGCCCAGCTGCTGGGTGCCCGCCAGCGACGACGCCTCAGAGGTGACACCCTCCTCGATGTCGCCGTCGGAGGCGATCACGTAGATGAAGTGGTCGAACGGGCTGGTTCCCGGCGGCGCGTCCGGGTCGAACAGACCCCGCTCATAGCGCGAGGCCATCGCCATCCCGACCGACGACGCCAGGCCCTGGCCCAGCGGACCGGTGGTGATCTCCACGCCCTCGGTGTGGCGGAACTCCGGGTGGCCCGGGGTCTTCGAGCCCCAGGTCCGCAGCGATTCGATGTCGATGAGTTCCAGCCCGAAGCCGCCCAAGTAGAGCTGCAGGTACAGCGTCAGGCTGCTGTGCCCGGCGGACAGCACGAACCGGTCGCGGCCCAGCCAGTGGATGTCGTTGGGGTCGTGTTTCATCACCCGCTGGAACAGCGTGTACGCCAACGGCGCCAGGCTCATCGCGGTGCCGGGATGGCCGTTGCCGACTTTCTGAACAGCGTCGGCAGCCAGTACCCGAACCGTGTCGACTGCGGCCGAATCGAGCTCGGTCCAATCGTCGGGGTGGTGCGGGCTGGTCAGCGCAGAAATGTCTTCGACTGTGGTCACGAGCTCACTCCTCACGTAGAGCCTGGTCCACCCATACCCTAGTGCCGGATGGTCAACCGTTGCAGGCGGCGCCGGGCAACTTGGCGTGTCCGGGCACCGGCAGGAGAAGCATTACGTTGTTGCCCGCCCCGCCGCAGTGGATTGGGGCGGTGAATCGGCCCTGACGTGACGTCGAGGTCGCCACGCGGTCTACCATCGTCTGTAGTAGAAGCTGACGTTTATAAGTAGAGCTGCGCGCTGCCGCGACCTGAGGAGTAATTGCGTGAGCATTCGCGAGCGCGTCGCGCCGGGCCGAATACGCACCACTCTTCTCGCCTACGTCGCGCTGACCAAGCCCCGGGTGATCGAGCTGCTGCTCGTCACCGCGATCCCGGCGATGCTGCTGGCCCACCGGGGCACGGTCGACCCGCTGCTGATCCTCAATACGCTGGTCGGCGGCATGCTGGCGGCCGCAGGGGCCAACACGTTGAACTGTGTGGCCGACGCCGACATCGACAAGGTGATGAAGCGCACCGCGCGCAGGCCGCTGGCCGTGGCGTCGGTTTCCCGGCGCAACGCGCTGATCTTCGGCCTGGCGCTGGCCGGCGGATCGTTCTGCTGGCTGTGGTGGACCACCAACCTGCTCTCCGGGCTGCTGGCCGTCGCGACCATCCTGTTCTACGTCTTCATCTACACGCTGCTGCTCAAGCGGCGCACCTCGCAGAACGTGGTGTGGGGCGGGGCGGCCGGGTGCATGCCCGTGATGATCGGCTGGTCGGCGGTCACCGGCACGATCCAATGGCCGGCGCTGGCGATGTTCGCGGTGATCTTCTTCTGGACGCCGCCGCACACCTGGGCGCTGGCGATGCGCTACAAGGACGACTACCGCGCGGCCGGGGTGCCGATGCTGCCGACGGTGGCCACCGAGCGCGAGGTCACCCGCCCGATCCTGATCTACACGTGGCTGACGGTGCTGACCACGCTGGCGCTCGGGCTGGCGACCGGCTGGCTGTACGCGGCGGTCGCGCTGCTGGCCGGCGTCTGGTTCCGGGTGATGGCCCACCAGCTCTACGCCGGGGTCCGCCGCGGCGAGGCGGTCAAGCCACTTCGACTGTTCCTGCAGTCCAACAACT
>JAOPWF010000326.1 GCA_025965815.1 Mycobacterium sp. | reverse complement strand
CGTCACAACACGCCACACCGGAATCGTTGACACTGGAACTCGAAAACGCCTACCATACAACATGACTCGTTGATCACGAACCAGATGGTTCACCGATCCGAATTACACCACTCCATGGGACGCTGTCATGATGCGAATCGTCTCACGCGATGTCATCGAGCGCTTGTCTCAAACTCGTGTCATTTTTTCAGAACGCGGCTTCCCATCCCTTGGCGAAATATCCAAGCGCTGAGGGACGCGGAAAAACCCGTCCGGAAGGTTCCGTTGATCGTTCCGGCTTGCCTGAGTCGTTGTGAATTCCGACTCTGCGGTGGCACAGCCAATCTCTCCGTCAAGTTCAACGACGGTCACCAGATCGTCCACGCGTCGTCGAGGAACGTGGACCAACTCCGGGCCATCAGCCGAAGAACGAGTCATCGAGAACGTGGACCCAGCCGCCGTCGGGCTGACGCCGCAGGATCTGGGTGATGGTGTAGATGATCGGTTGGGCGTCCGGTGTCGTTTCGGTGACGGTGGCGATGTTCGACACCAGGGCGAGGTCATCGACCCGGAGGATGTTGCGCGGTTCGAGCCTCACCCGGGCACCGCTGTCGATCATCTGCTGCAGGGCCTCGCGAATCGCCACCGTGCCGACAAGCAGGAGACCGGGCGCGGCGACGAAGTGCGCGTTGGGTTCATACAGCGACACCAGGCCGTCGAGGTCCCCTGTCTGGAGGTACTCCATGAACAAGGCCGCCACCTGCTCGGGCGTTTCGGCCCGCCGCCGAGCGGGCGCACCCACAGGCTTGTCGCCCCAGCCGGCGGTGCCGATCAGGTCATACCAGCCGGGATAGGCGCCGTAGGGCAGGTGGTGGCGCAGCAACACGCCCGCAAAGGTCAGGGGGTTGGCCTTTTGCGGCTTGCCGGTGGCCTGCACCAGGACGGCATCGCTGAGCGCGTACGCCAGATCGGCGCGTGGTAGCACAGCGTGTAGTTCCTCGGCGAGGCCGGCCGGGAGCTGCTCGCGACCGGCCCCGATGATGTCGGTGGCGATACCCGCCTGGCTCATTGCCACCTCGGTTGCCTTGCGGTTCGCGATGCCGGGTGAGGTGTGCAGGGCGATGGCGTCCCACGCGATTGCGACGCGTCGTTCCGCGACGCCGTGCTCCCGCAGGAAGGCCGCCGCGGTGTCGGCGCCGTCAACCTCGAAGCGCTGGTCGCCGTTTCCGTCCTCGCTGAGGCCGATGCCGTGCAGGATGCAACTGAGAAACACCAGCTCGTCGTCATAGTCGGTGCCGGGACGCAGGCCGCGGCGTGCGGCGTGGGCGCGGGCGAAGACGTAGCTGCGGATGCTGTGGTTGAGGACGAACTCGGGCGTGGCTCGTTTCGCGAAGGCGTATGCCTTTCGGGCGACATCGGTGTCGGGCAGGCCGAGTTGTACGAAGAAGGCCGGGGCTGGGTCGGTCATGGGGTGCGGTTCTCTTTCGTCGAGTCGTCGTGGTCCGGGCAGAGCCTGGCGCGATGGCTGAGTGGCGTAAATCAGGTCGGAGCGCAGGGCGCGCGTCCGAGGCTCAGCTCGGGCACCGTCGCACCGGCGGTGTTGGTGATGACGTTGCGGTTGCGTGTCCGGTATTCACCCGCCGGACCCAGCGCGTCGATGGCGACCAGACCCTGTGTGCCGCTAGCGGGTTGGGACCGTGGGGTGGTCATGATCAGTACATCCCTTCGATGACGGCCTCACCGCCGAAGGTCTCGACGGGTTTGACTCCGCTGACCGAATCGCCCACCTGAGCGTCGGCGCCGGGAACCGAATGGCGCATGTCGTCGAGACTCAGCCTGGATCGCACCGACCGGCCCATCTGTTCGATGGCCTCCTCGGCCTCGGGCACACGGCCAGCGCATGATGAACGAGTGCTGGCCTTCAGGGACGGTATGCAGGCTGATATCGACGCCTGCATCTTTCGCTCGCTGCACAAACTCGATGATCTCGCCGACTAATATTTCACCTGTGCCGTAGTGGACCATGGTCGGCGGGAGACCAGTCAGATCGGCGTAGAGCAGGTTGATCCGGGGATCGTCCTGTGTTACCCCAGTGATTCCAGCTGCTGCCTGGAGAGGTTGTCGGTGCGGGCGTTGCTGTCCAGGGTCTCGCTTTTCATCTCTATGTCGCTCCAGGGGGAGATCGACAGGATGGCGCCCGGTAGTGCGATCCCCTTGTCACGCAGTCGCACTACCAGGCTCACGGCAAAATTGCCGCCGATAGAGTGGCCACTGCTGACAATGTTCTCGGGGCGATATCCTTGGGCAAGCAGCCATTGGTACACCCTTTCCACATCATCGATCTGAGCGGGAAACGGGTGTTCGGGTGCAAGCCCAAAGTCCACCACCAGGACACGAACTCCCGTGGCTCTGGCGAGATGCCCGGCGGCCTTGCGGTCGGTGTATATCGAGAAGAGGACTGCCCCGCCGTTATGGCAGTGTATTAAAACGTGGTCGGTATCGGAGCCGTCCGGGATGCACCACAGCGCGTGCACGCCGTCGGCATCCACTTCAGCGTAAGTAACCCCCTCGGGTTCGGTGCCGCACAGATGCAGCCTCTCGCTGATGTCGCGAATCGTTGCCAGATCCAGCCCCGGCTTCGATGTTCGTTCTGAGACGGACGCGAACAACTCGGCCATATGTTTTGCCTGCTCGGTGGCCACAGCTTCTCCTTCTTATCGTGCGCTTATCGCGCGTCGCGCTTCTGCTCAAGCCAGGTCTGAATTGGTTCCAAGGTCCTCTCCGATGCTGCGGCGAGCCAGGATCTGTACGCCCGGAGGGTGTCGGTTAGCTGGCTGGTTCGATCGCCTGGGTGGGTCCTGTGGTTGCTGTGTGAGGCTGGCGTGCCACCACGTCGGCGATCCATTTCCCGGCCTCCTCGATCGCGGTCCTTCCTGCCTGCAGGTGCGAGTGAAACCACGGGAAGATGTGGATCATCCGCGCCCAGACCCGCAGCGTGACGTCGGATCCGGCGAGAGACGCCTGGCGTGCCAGTGCGATGGCGTCGCCGAGCAGTACCTCGTCGGTTCCCACATGAACCAGCAGCGGTGGGAAGTCCGCGAAGTCCCCGAAGACGGGGGATGCCAGCGGGCTTCGGGGGTCGGCGCCGTTGAGGTAGACGTCGGCCCGGCCCTGCAGGGAGGTGCGCGACAGCATCGGGTCGTAGGGTCCGCGCGCGTCGTAGGAGGCGTTGGTCTGGGTGAGGTCGGCCCAAGGGCTGATGGCGTAGATGCCGGCGGGTTTGGTCAGGCCCTGGGCCGCCGCCTGTTGGGCCACCGCGATCGCCATTCCGCCGCCCGTTGAGTCGCCTGCGACCACGATCTTGTCGCTCGCCAGCCCGGCGTGCAGCAGCCCGCGGTAGGCGTCGATCGCGTCCTCGACCGCGGCGGGGAACGGGTATTCGGGTGCCCTGCGGTATTCCGGCACGTACCGGTGGCGTCGGCCGCCAACGCCAACTGCGCGGCCAGGGCCGCGTGATCGGCAGCGGTCCCGGCGGAGTAGCCGCCGGAGTGCAGCAGGAGGAACGCGCGCTGCTGCTTGGTGTCGCTGGGGTGAAGCCGCTCGGTGGGCACACCGCCGAGCATCACCTTGCTGCGTTCAATGCCTGCGGGCAGCGGCAGCGAGGTGCCGTATGCGGCCTGCGCGCTGCGCGCCTCGGCTACCGGCGGGGTGACCGACGGGTCGTTGACTTGCGCCAACCGAGCGCGCAGCGCCTCGATGTCATCGTCGGCGGATAACGTCATGGCTGTCCTCTTGTCTGGTAGTAGGGGATGCAGGGAACACCGCCGGGGCGCCTGTCTTCGACGCGTCGT
>JAOPWF010000583.1 GCA_025965815.1 Mycobacterium sp. | reverse complement strand
ACATGTAGAGCTGAAACCAGTTGCGGCCATGCGGGTTAGCGTGCATCACGTCTTCGATCGAGGTGGTACCCATCGTCGATAACGAGAACGGTATGCCGGCCCTGGCCGCCGCGTGGGCACCGGCAATTTCACCTTCGGTCTGCATCATCCGGGTGAATCCGGTGGGCGCGATGCCGAAGGGCAGCGCCACCGGTCCGCCGAGCACCTCCCACCCGGTTCGGACCGTCGACACGTCGCGAAGGATGGTGGGGTGGAACTCGATGTCGGAGAAGGCTTGCCGGGCGCGCGACAATGAGAGTTCGGCCTCGGCTGAGCCGTCGGTGTAGTCGAAGGCCGCCTTTGGGGTGCGCCGCTTGGCGATGCGGCGCAGATCCTCGATGGTCAGGGCCCTCTCGAGCCGTCGCGTCGTCGCGTTGAACTGGGGCTTCTTGAACTGCATCAGCGGCGCCAGATCGCGGACCTTGGGCAGTTGCCGTTTCATGGTGATGCCTTTCCTGCGGGGGATCGTTGTGGCAGATACTGCCGGGAGAGCGCCGTCGCGGCCACCGTCGCGCGCAGCGATTCCAGGTCGCCGCGCAGGAGTCCGTGCGTGCGGGCCTGGATCAGCACATTGCCGATGGCGGTGGCTTCGACGGGCCCGGCGATCACCGGCACTCCCAACCGGTCCGCGACCCGTTGGCACAGCAGCTGGTTCTGGGCGCCGCCACCGACGATGTGGACCGTCTCGGCCGGGGTGCCCGACAGCCGCGAGGCGGTTTCGACACCGTCGGCGAAGGCGGCGGCGAGACTCTCCACGATGGCCCGTGCCATCTCGGCCGCAGTCGTCGGCGCGGGCAGACCGCGCTCGGTGTACCACTGCGCGATCCGGCCGGGGATGTCGCCCGGCGTCTGGAAACGGTCATCGTCGGTGTCGAAGACCTCTGCCGGCGGCGGGCATGCGGCGGCCTGTTCCAGTAGCGACGCAAGGTCGATCTCGGCTCCGTCGCGCTCCCAGTGCCGGATCGACTCGCTGAGCAGCCACAGACCCATCACGTTGCGCAGGAAGCGGATTCGGCCGTCGGCGCCGACTTCGTTGGTGAAATTGGCCGACCGGGTCGCATCGCTGACGACAGGGCGGGTCAGCTCCACACCGACCAGCGCCCAGGTTCCGCAGGAGATGTAGACCGCCGACTCCGGCGCCATCGGCACGGCCACGACGGCCGACGCGGTGTCGTGCGACGCGACGGTGCTGACGTGCAGGTCGCGGTCCAGGCCGACCGTTGCGGCGAGGTCGGGCAGCACGGTGCCCAGATCGGTTCCCGGGTCGACGACGTCGGGGAACAACGGTGCGGGCAGCCCCAGCATGGTCAACAGGTCATCGTCCCACCGTCCGTCGATACCGAGCAGTCCGGTGGTGGAGGCGTTGGTTCGTTCGGTGACCGCGGTGCCGGTGAGCCAGTAGGCGATCAGGTCGGGGATCAGCAACGCCGTGTCGGCGAGGTCGAGGGTGCCGTCCAGTTTCTCGGCGGCCAACTGATACACCGTGGTGAACGGAAGGAACTGTAAACCATTGCGCGCGTGCAGTGTCTGCGGCGATATCGTGGCGTGAACGCTGTCGACGCCCGCTGAGCATCGGCCGTCACGGTAGTGATGGGGGAGTCCGGCGAGTGTTCCGCGGCGAAGCAGGCCGTAGTCGACAGCCCAGGAGTCCACCCCGATTCCGG
Source organism: Mycobacterium sp. (assembly GCA_025965815.1). Classification (GTDB taxonomy): domain Bacteria; phylum Actinomycetota; class Actinomycetes; order Mycobacteriales; family Mycobacteriaceae; genus Mycobacterium. The sequence goes on along the minus strand of JAOPWF010000583.1, from coordinate 2,748 downwards.
TCAGGTCGCGAGCCTGCCGACGCGCCTCAACCAGCCCACCGCAGATGTGGTGAAACAGGCCCGGCACGTCCCAGTGCATCGCGGACCGGTGCCCGTTCCACAGGTACACCGGTTCGTTGGCGAACCGGGTCAGCGGCCGGATCTCCAACGAGCCGGGGCACACCGTTGCGAGCATCACCCGTCCGCTGCTCGCTCCGAGGTCGACCGCGGCGAGCTGTCCGGTGCGGGTGCTCATCGCAAGAAGGCGGCCGCGACGCCGGCGTCGACAGGCACATGCAGACCGGTGGTGTGGGAGAAGTCCGAATTGCACAGCGCGAACGCGGCGTTGGCGACGTGCTCGGGTAACACCTCACGCTTGAGTAGGGTCCGCTGCGCGTAGAACGAGCCGAGGTCCTCTTCAGCGACGCCGTACACCGCAGCGCGCTTGGCTCCCCACCCACCGGCGAAGATGCCCGATCCGCGCACGACACCGTCGGGGTTGATGCCGTTGACCTTGACGCCGTGTTCACCGAGTTCGGCGGCCAAGAGACGGACCTGGTGGGCCTGGTCGGCCTTGCTGGCCGAGTACGCGATGTTGTCGGGACCGGCGAAGACCGAGTTCTTCGACGAGATGTAAATGATGTCGCCACCGATCTTCTGGTCGATGAGCGCCCTGGCGGCGGCGCGCGAGACCAGGAACGAGCCCCTGGCCATCACGCTGTGCTGCAGATCCCAGTCCGCCGCGGTGGTCTCCAGTAGCGACTTCGACAGTGACAGGCCGGCGTTGTTCACCACAATGTCGATCCCGCCGAACGCCAGCACCGTCGCGTCGACAGCGGCTTGCACGGCCGCCTCGTCGGTGACGTCAGCGGCGACACCGGCGGCGACATCGGTGCCGCCGATTTCCTCCGCCGCGGCCCGGGCTTTCTCGGCGTCCAGGTCGGCGATCATCACGCAGGCGCCCTCGGCGGCCAGTCGTGTCGCGATGGCCTTGCCGATGCCGGATGCGGCGCCGGTGACCAGGGCGATCCGGGTGGCCAGCGGTTTGGGCTTGGGCATCCGCACCAGCTTGGCCTCTTCCAGTGCCCAGTATTCGATCCGGAACTTCTCGGCCTCATCGATGGGCGCATAGCGTGATATCGCCTCGGCACCGCGCATGACGTTGATCGCGTTGAGATAGAACTCGCCGGCCACTCGCGCAGTCTGCTTGTCCTTGCCGTAGCTGAACATCCCGACGCCCGGAATCAGCACGATCGCGGGGTCGGCGCCGCGCATCGGTGGAGAGTCGGGTGTGGCGTTCCGCTGGTAGTAGCCTCGGTAATCCTCCCGGTAGTCCGCGTGCAGTCGATCCAGCCGGGCCTTGCAGTCCTCGACGCTCGCATCGGCGGGCAGATCGAGCACCATCGGTTTGACCTTGGTCCGGAGGAAGTGATCCGGGCAGCTGGTGCCCAGCGCTGCCAGACGTGGATGCTCTTCTGCGGCCAGGAAATCCAGCACCGGCTGGGTGTCGGTGAAATGCCCGACCTGGGTGTGATCGGTGGATACCAGCCCGCGCAGGAAGGGCGCGAGCGCGGCGGCCTTGGCGCGCCGCGCGGCCGGATCGAGCGGTTGGTAACCGTCGATCGGCGGGCCGAACGGCTCCCGCCGGCCGTTGCGCTCGATGTACTGTTCGGCGGCGGCGATGATCTCAAGCGAGTTCGCCTCGGATTCCTGCGAACTCTGACCCCACGCGGTAATACCGTGGCCGCCGAGGATCGTCCCGATCGCCTGCGGGTTGCGCTTCTTGACGTCGGCGATGTCCATGCCGAGCTGGAAACCCGGTCGGCACCACGGTATCCACACCACCCGGTCACCGAAGATCTGTTTCGTCAGCGCCTCGCCGTCGGCGGCGGTGGCGATGGCGATACCAGAGTCGGGATGCAGATGGTCGACGTGGTCCGCGTCGACCAGGCCGTGCATCGCGGTGTCGATGGACGGTGCCGCGCCACCGCGGCCGTGCAGTGTGTAGTCGAAGAGGCCGACCATGTCGTCTTCGTGTTCGGGTCCCGGATAGACGTCGACCAGCGCGCGCATCCGATCCAGCCGCAGCACGGCCAGGCCCTGCCCGGTCAGCGTGCCGAGGTCTCCACCGGATCCCTTCACCCACATCAGGTCGATCGGCTTGCCGGTCACCGGATCGTCGGCGATGCCCTTGGCCGACGTGTTACCGCCGGCGTAGTTGGTGTTCTTCGGGTCCGAACCGAGCCGGTTGGATCGGGCGATGAGTTCGGCGACGGTGGGGTGTGTCATCAAAGTGTGTCCTTGTACTCGTTGTTCTGAGGAACAGTGTGTATCGGAAGGTCATGCGCCCCAACTGGACTGGGTTCCGCCGACCCGTTCGGCGTTGATGCGGTCCTGATAGCCCGACTCGGCGAACGCGGCCATCGGGTTGGCGGGCAGGCCGCGTTCGGTTCGCCACTGAGCAAGCCGCGGCCGGACGTCGGTGTAGAACGCGTCCATCATGATGTCGTTGGCCCCCAGCACATCGCCCGCCCCCTGTGCGGCGGCGAGCGCGTCGGTGTCGACCAGCGCGGCGCGGGCCGTCATTTCCAGCACGTTGAGCACGGACCGGATCTGTCCAGGGATCTTGGCCTCGACGTTGTGGCACTGGTCGAGCATCAGCGCCACCCCGGAGTCGGGCGCCAGGCCGCCGGCGTCGATGAGTTCGAACATGATGCGGAACAACTGGAACGGGTCGGCGGCCCCCACCATCAGGTCGTCGTCGGCGTA
>JAOPWF010000572.1 GCA_025965815.1 Mycobacterium sp. | reverse complement strand
TGGGACGGCCGCCCAACCGCGGATTCGGTGTTCCGCCGGTCGGCGGTCTGTAGTATTCGCCCATGCCGTTGGCCGACGGGAAGATATTCGCTGGCTACACCATCCTCCGTCGACTGGGTTCCGGGGGGATGGGCGAGGTCTATCTGGCCCAACATCCCCGGCTGCCCCGCCGCGATGCGTTGCAGCTTCTGCCGACAGAGGTTTCGGCGGACCGCGAATACCGGGAACGGTTCAACCGGGAAGCCGACATGGCCGCAACCTTGTGGCACCCGCACATCGTTGGGGTGCACGACCGCGGCGAATCCGAGGGTCAGCTGTGGATCTGGATCGACTACGTCGACGGCACCGACGCCGCCCGGCTGCTGGCCGAGCGGCAGCGGGACGAGATGCCGCCGCAGGAGGTCCTCGATATCGTGACCGCCGTCGCGCAGGCGCTCGACTACGCCCATCAGCGCGACCTGCTGCACCGCGACGTCAAGCCCGCCAATATCCTGCTCGCCCACCCGGAATCCGGTGAGCAACGAATCACCGCAACATCACCCACCGATGAGCCGCTGCCACCGGCACAGGAGTCGCCGATCCGGGTCTGCATGCAGCAGACCGGCCAGGACCGCAGGCAATGCCGTGAGGACATCCGGCGAGCCAACGAGGCCGGCGTCCCGATGCCATGAAATTCGCCGTCGTCGCCCCGGTCGCCGCCGGGGTCACTGCCGAGCCCGCGTGGATGGCCGCCTTCGCCGGGCACCTCGAGGCGTGCGGCTTCGAATCCATCGTCGCCGTCGAGCACACCGTCATGATGACGCGGTATGCGAGCGTCTACCCCTATGACGCCTCTGGGCGGGTGGAGCTTGCGGCCGACTGCCCGGTCCCCGATCCGCTTGACCTGCTGTCGTTCCTGGCCGGGCAGACCACCACCCTTGGACTGGCCACCGGGGTCCTGGTACTGCCGAACCACCACCCCGTCGTGCTGGCCAAACGGGTGGCGACGGTCGACGTCCTGTCGGCGGGCCGCCTTCGACTGTGCGTCGGCATGGGCTGGATGAAAGAGGAAATCGAAGCCTGCGGAACGGCATTCGACAGTCGTGGCAGGCGGGCCGACGAACAGATTGCGGTACTGCGGGCACTGTGGGCGGAGCAGGCGGACGGCGCGGGCCACCGCGGCGAGTTCTTCGGGTTCGATCACGCGATGAGCTGCCCGAAGCCCCGATCCGGGCTACCGATCCACATCGGTGGTCACAGCCGCGCTGCGGCGCGCCGCGCCGGCCGATTCGGTGACGGGTTCCAGCCCCTCGGGGTGGTGGGACCCCAACTGACGTCGCTGATCTCGCTGATGCACGACGAGGCGGAGCGCGCCGGACGCGACCCGGCGGACCTCGAATTGTCCCTCGGGCACCTGGTGACGAAGATCGACGCCGAACGTGCGGCGAAGTTGGCGCGGATGGGCGCCGACCGGGTGGTGCTCGCGTTGCCGGCCGTGGCCGACATCGAGCATGTCAAGGACATGCTGTCCGACTGCGCCGACCGTCTGTCGCTGGGCTCATGAGTCTCCCGGTGGCCGACCGGCTCTCGCTGACCGAGCTGGTGCACGTCTATGCGGCAGCGGTCGACGACCGCCGCTTCGACGATGTGGTCGCTTTGTTCACCGAGGAAGCGGAATTGCGGCTCCCCGATCCGCCGCGGACCCTGGAACCCATTCGCGAACACCGCGGCCGCGACGGTGTCCGCTCAGCGATGGACGCGCTCGCTGAGGTCGCCCGCACCGAACACGCGATTGTCGGCGAGGTGTATTCAGCCGGAACCGAACCCGATTACGCCCTGGGCCGGATCACCTGCATCGCGCATCACTGGAGCCACCAAGCCGACTCCATCACTGACCTGGTCTGGCACCTGCGCTACGACGACGAATACCTGCGGACCCAGTCGGGCTGGCGGATCCACGGCCGCGCCATCACCATCAACGCCATCGAGACCCGGCCGGTGCGCCGCCTCAGGTAGTCGGGCTCTGCAGTGCCTGCTGTCCGAAGGAGTTGATCTCCACCGAACCCTCGGGCAGAACCAGCTCACCACTTTCCAGGCGGATGCGCAGGTAGGCGAAGGTCTGCGCCGTCTGGGCGAAGAGATGCTCGCCGGCACGCAGGGTGGGGCGCGCCCGTCCCTCCCGAGCGGCGAACTGCGGCAACGGATTCACCTCGGTGTCGTAGTCCACGTTGAAGAACAGCGGGAACGAGTAGCGCTCCTGGATGACCTTGCGGACCCGGTGCGTGGTCGCGATGAATGCGCCGTTGGTCCACAGTTCGAGCATGTCGCCGATGTTGACCACAAAGGTGCCTGGAATAGGCGGCATGTCGATCCATTCGCCTGCACCATTGAGAATCTCCAGACCCGGGGCGGTCGGTTTCAGCAGGGTGAAGCATTCATAGTCACTGTGCGCGCCGATACCCTGGCTGTCCTCGGCCTCCGGGTTGTGCCAGTAGTGGATGAGTCGCAGCTGACTCGGTGTCTTGGTGGCGTGCCGGGAGAAGGTATCGGGATCCTCGCCTAGGGCCACCGCGAACGCCCACAGCAGCTGATGGCCGACGTCGAGAACCGCGTGGTAGTACGCGCTGACCGTCTCGGCGAAGCCGGGAATCGCCGGCCACGCATTGGGGCCCAGCATCGGGTTCCCGGCCAGGTAGTCCGGGTCGTCGGCGGGCAGATCCAGTGCGGTGTCGAAAGCCTCCTTCATGTCCGGGACTTCATTGCTGAGCCCCTCCTCGCCGGTCGGGACATAGCCGCGGTGGCACCGGGACAGACCGATGTAGGAGCGCATCTTCTCCTCCAGCGGGAGGGCGAAGAACTCCTTGGTGGCGTCCAGCAGCCGATCGAACAGCGCGTCGTCAACGCCGGCGCCGCTGATGTATAGGAACCCGACCTCGGCGGCCGCCTTTCCGATCTCGGCGGCGACCCGCTCCCGCTCGGCCGGATCCGACGACCGCAGGCCGCTGATATCGACGATCGGCACCGACGTGAATGATGTTGCAGTAGTCATAGGTTCACGCTTCCTTCGCTCTCCGTGACGCGCCAGCGGCGCGTCACCGCCTTGCCGTCCCCGTTGACGTCATCAACAAACAATTCGTCACCCTGCAGACGTGGACGGAGAGGATGCGCCTCGCGGTAGGGCAGCGAGGAGTCCGTGATGAGCCACGATCCCGCGTCCACCGCGCCCAGGGAGATTTCCGCATCCGTCGCGATCCGGCTCGCCCAGCCGAACAGGTTCCCGACCCGCAGTATCAGGGCCTCGTCGTCGGCGTCCGTTCGCAGCGTCAGCGCCCAGCACGGCGTCACCGCTGCGCTATCCCTCGCATAGTGTTCGACGTAATCGGCGTGCACACCCACCTCGATGAGGGTGTCGGCCTCCCAGTGCATCCGGCCCGCGTCGGGGTTTGGCCCCGGCGGCTGGAGATTCACGAAGCGACTCCACTCGAAGATGTCGCCGCGCTGGCCAAGCCGGCCCGCGAAGCCGTCTTGCGTCGATGCCCACTCCTGCTGTGGCACAGTGTAATCGACAGCACATCGGGTATCGGTGAAGTCCGGGCGTCCGGCCGGACGTCGCAGGTCCACGAAAGCGTTGATGCCCTGCAGCCATCGCACGTCGGTGGTGGTGTCCTGTGCACCATCGGTATCCACCAGCAACGTGCGCCGCCACAATCCGGTGCATTCGGCCATCAGCACGTCCGTCACTTCGAGCACTCCCACCTGGACCGCAACTCGGCCATTCCTTCTTCGGTCGGCCGACCGAGCGCCCGCAGCCTGGCGATCCCGCCGTCCGGGTAGGCGTGGATGCTCAGCGCTGTAACCGCCTCCGCGTGGACCGGGAACACCTGCCGGGCATCGGCAGCGACGGGGGTGCGGACGAGTACCGGTACGTCGAAAGGCACGCGCTCCCAGCCGACTCCGCCTTCGGGGCGTTGCCGGCTGCCCAGCACGCACACCTCGCGCGTGGCGTTGAAGACGAAATACGAGGTGTCGACCTCCAACCGCTGCAGATCGGCGGGCGCCGCGAACGAGATGGTGACGCCATCGTGGGTCTCGGGACCGACGTCGCGCCGGCGCCGGGTCTCCCAGCCCTCGCCCATGTCGCGTGGACGGCCGGCTGCGATGAGGCTGCGGGCGCTCGAGTAGAAGCTGTCACTGCACCATTCGACGCGGCCACCGTTCTCGATGCCGGACACTTCGATGGTGACGTCAGCCCACAGGGCCGGGTCCGGGATGGCGTCGCCGTAGGCACGCAGCCGGGCCACACCCCCGTCGGACACGATGACCAACCGCAGATGCGTGAACCGGCGAGAGTCATCGACGCCGAGGATATTTCGCGAATCGGGCTTCAGCGCAGTCGACTCCACCACTGTGGTCCACTTGACCTCCGCGCCGCAGGCATCCGCCGTCATATCCAGCACGCAGGCTTCGACCCGACAAGCCGTTGGGTGATTGCCGGTGAAGAACCGGGTGTCGACGTCCACCGCACGGATGCGACCGGGAATGCCGAGGCGTACCACCACCCAGTCGCCGTCCGGCCCGGCATGCCTGCGGGTCTCCCAACCGTCGACCACCTCGCCGCGCAGGTCGTACACGCCCGGTATGAAGGCCGGCTCACCTGGGTCGATCAACCTCTCCTTGAATCCGAACGACTCGTCGCTCGCGCCGATGACGCTGCCGCCGTGCGCGCGCGACGCGAGATCGACCGCGAACATCCGGTCCGGGAGTCCGCGGTCGAGGCCGTTCATGAGTCCAGCTCCAAGGCGGCCGAAAGAGGCCAACTGCTGCGCGGGTTCTGCGGCCCCGGCGCATAGGCACCGACCTTGCTGGTTGTCAGCCCCAGGCCCACCAGTGCCTGGGCCAGGGCCACCGCCGCCGCTACCCCGTCGACGGCGGGAACGCCGACCTTGGCCGAGATCGCATCGGTCACACCGGCCATCCCGGCGCACCCCAGGCAGATCACCTCGGCGCCGTCCTGGGCGACCGCACGGGCGGCTTCGTCGACGATCGCCGCCACCGCACCGTCCGGATCGGCGTCCACCTCGGCGGTGCCCAGGCCACACGCGCGGATCGACGCACAGTGCGCGGCCAGTCCGGCCAGGACGAGTCGGTCCTCGATGGGTGGTATCGAGCGGGCCAGCGTGGTCACGACGGAGAATCGTCGGCCGATGAGATGCGCCACGTGTGCGGCGCACTCGGCGATGTCGAGCACCGGAACGGTCAGCATCTCCTGGAGCGCGTCCTTGCCGTGCTCGCCGAAGCCGGCGAGGATCACCGCGTCGTAGTCGAACGTCCCGTCGGTGAGCATTGTTGCGACGAGGTCGATCACGCCCACCGCGGACAGGTAGCTTTCCGTTGCCGAGTCGATTGCCGTCGTGCCGAATCGGGGGTGGACCGCGACGATCTCGGTGTCCGGTGCACTGGCGTCGCGCGCTGCCGCGGCGATCTCCTCGGTCATCGACTCCGACGTGTTCGGGTTCAGCACCAGAATCTTCATACCGGCGCCCGCATCCCGTCGTGCCCGACCGCCCCTGAGCAGAGCAGCGCACCGCGTGCCGCGCTGTCAACGATCCGGCCGCGTAACCAGGTCTCGACGATGGATCCCCGCAGCCGCAGACCGTCATACGGGGTGACCGGATGCCGATGTCTCAGCGATCCGGCCCGTACGAACCGGATGTCATCGGGAGCGAAGGCGCACAGATCCGCCGTGTACCCCGGCGCGATCCTGCCGCGGTCGGTGAGGCCCGCCAGCGCCGCGGGCCGTTCGGCCATCCACCGGCACAGGTCGGGAAGTCCGAAGCCGCGCTGGTACGCCTGTGTCCACACCACTCGCAAGCCCACTTCCAGGGAGCTGATCCCGCCAAATGCGCTGCCGAAGTCGCCACCCTTGAACTGGGGCGCGCACGGTGAATGGTCGGACACGATCATGTCCAACGTGCCGTCGCGCAAGCCGTCCCACAACTGATGCCGGTTGTCGCCCGACCTGATCGGCGGGCAGGCCGCGAACTCGGTTGCGCCGTCGGGAACATCCTCGGACGCAAGGGTGAGGTAGTGCGGGCAGGTCTCCGCGCTGACCGGCAGGCCGATGTGCTTTGCCGCCGAAATGATCGGCAGCACAACGGCGCTGGACACGTGAACGATGTGCGCCCGCGCTCCGGTCTTCCGCACGGTGTCCACCACCAGTTCGACCGCATCCGCTTCGGCGGCGTCGGGCCGTGACTGCAGAAAAGACGAGTACGAACGGCCGCCGGGTCGGGAACTGCGCTCGACGACCGAGTCGCTCTCGGCGTGCACGAGCATGACCCCGCCGATGTCGGCGATTGTCGCCATCGCGTGACGGAACTGCTCGGCGCTCAGGTGCGGGAAACGCGGGTTACCCGAGTCGCTCAGAAAGCATTTGTATCCCAGTGTCCCGGCCGCGGCCAGGTCACCGAGTGTGTCGATGTTGTCCGGAACCACACCCGCCCAGAACCCGACGTCCACCCGGCAGTGATCCCGTGCGACGCGCCGTTTGACGTCCAGCGCGGCGGTGGAGGTGGTGACGGGATCGCAGTCCAGTGGCATATCGACGAGTGTGGTGATGCCGCCCGCCGCCGCCGCGGCGGTAGCGGATGCGAAACCCTCCCAGTCCGTGCCGGGTTCGTTGATGTGCACGTGCGTGTCGACCATTCCCGGTAGCAATACGACCGACGCCGGTAGGTGAATCTCTCGCTCGGCGTGCCAGTCTGTATCCACCGGCCCGATATCACGGATCAGCCCGTCGGCAATACCCAAGGCCATGGGCCTCACCTCCCCGTCGGCCACCGCGGCGTCGGCGCGGATGATGACATCCAGTGCCGCTGCGGTCACGGGGAACCGGCCGCCTTCGGCGGGATCGGTCCGAATCGCTCGTGGAAGTGCTCGGTCAGTTCGGGCCACACCTGCGGGTCGTGCCCTGGGATGAGCGGGTAACCCTTCTCTTTCGCAAGGCTTTTCAGCCGCCGGATCGGCTCGATGGTCTCCTCCGGCTGGACGTCGATATATCCGCCGATGGCCAGCTCGCCCTCGATGTTCTCGGTCAGGTCGGCCGCGTCGAAGGCGAAGACGAATCCCCCGCCCCCGACCGACTCGTCCAGC
>JAOPWF010000533.1 GCA_025965815.1 Mycobacterium sp. | reverse complement strand
GGGGTGACGAGGGCAAGGGTAAGGCCACCGATCTACTCGGTGGACGTGTGCAGTGGGTTGTTCGCTATCAGGGCGGCAACAACGCTGGGCACACCGTGGTCTTGCCGACCGGCGAGAACTTCGCCCTTCACCTCATCCCCTCGGGCATCCTCACGCCCGGCGTCACCAATGTCATCGGCAACGGCGTGGTCGTCGACCCAGGGGTACTGCTCGACGAGCTCCGCGGGCTGGAGGACCGTCAGGTCAACACCGGGCGGCTGCTGATCTCCGCCGACGCGCATCTGCTGATGCCGTATCACGTGGCCATCGACAAGGTCACCGAGCGTTACATGGGCAGCAAGAAGATCGGCACCACCGGCCGCGGCATCGGCCCGTGCTACCAGGACAAGATCGCCCGCCTCGGGATCAGGGTCGCCGATGTGCTCGACGAGACGCTGCTGGCGCAGAAGATCGAGGCCGCACTGGAGTTCAAGAACCAGGTGCTGGTCAAGATCTACAACCGCAAGGCCCTGGACCCCGCGGAGGTGCTGGACACCCTGCTGAACCAGGCCGAGGGCTTCAAGCACCGCATCGCCGACACCCGGCTGCTGCTCAACACCGCCTTGGAGGCAGGCGAGACGGTGCTGCTGGAGGGCTCGCAGGGCACCCTGCTCGACGTCGACCACGGCACCTACCCGTACGTCACGTCGTCGAATCCCACCGCCGGCGGCGCCTCGGTCGGCTCCGGGATCGGGCCGACCCGCATCACCACCGTGCTCGGCATCCTGAAGGCCTACACCACCCGGGTCGGCTCCGGCCCGTTCCCCACCGAGTTGTTCGACGCGAACGGCGAATACCTGGCCAAGACCGGCGGCGAGATCGGGGTGACCACCGGTCGACGGCGACGCTGCGGCTGGTTCGACGCCGTCATCGCCCGGTATGCCACCCGGGTCAACGGCATCACCGACTACTTCCTCACCAAGCTCGACGTGCTGTCCAGCCTGGAGACGGTGCCGGTCTGTGTCGGCTACACCATCGACGGCCGCCGCACCGACGAAATGCCGATGACCCAGAGCGAGATCGCCCGCGCCGAGCCGATCTACGAAGAGCTGCCCGGCTGGTGGGAGGACATCTCCGGCGCCCGCGAGTTCGACGACCTGCCCGCCAAGGCCCGTGACTACGTGCTTCGGCTGGAAGAGCTTGCCGGAGCACCGGTTTCGTGTATCGGAGTCGGACCGGGGCGGGACCAGTCCATCGTGCGCCGCGACGTGCTGGCGGCCCGCCCGTGAGCGAGGACCCCAAGTCGCTCGACCCCGAATACGACCGGCACGGTGGCTTCCCGAACTTCGAGGAGGCGCATCCCGGTCCGGGGTTCGGCCGATTCCTGACCGCGATGCGGCGGCTGCAGGACCTCGCGGTCTCGGCGGACCCGAGCGAAGACGGCTGGAACGAGGCCGCCGACCACGCCGAGGAACTGGTCAAGCTGCTTGGCCCGTACGAGGCGGCGGAGGGCGTCGGCCCGGCCAGTCGGACGCCAGAACTGCCCGGCGCGGGCAGCCTGCTGATGCCGCCCTTTACGGTCGTGAAGTTCGGCCCCGACGGTGTCGAGTTACACGTGCAGTTCAGCCGATACCACGTCGGCGGAAACTCGGCGGTGCACGGCGGTGTGCTTCCGCTGCTGTTCGACTCGGTGTTCGGCATGGTCATCCACGCCGCCGGCCGGCCGATCAGTCGCACGGCTTTCCTGCATGTCGACTACCGCAACGTCACGCCGATCAACACCCCGCTGATCGCGCGTGGACATGTCGTGTCGACCGAAGGCCGAAAAGCCTTTGTCTCGGCCGAGCTTCGCGACGAGCAGGACACCTTGCTGGCCGAAAGCAACGGCCTGATGGTGCGATTGCTGCCCGGCCAGCCCTAGGCCCCCGTCCCCCGCGACGACGTACGCCGTTGCGACGACACGCCGGGGGGAGACGCAGCGGTTTAAGTCTCGTCGGCGGTGGCACCATGTCGCCGTGACCCAACACACCGCCAAGTCCGCACTGCACCGGTTGACCACTCCCCGGGCGGCCGCCGTGGCGGGTGTGCTGTTCGCGGTGCTCTTCGGCGTGGCGCTGGTCCTGATTCGCACCGCCCTGCCCGAGGGCGCCGAACCGGGAACGCAGTGGGTGGACGCCGGCAGCACCCGGCTGAAGTTGTCGTCGATCCTGATGCCCTTCGCCGGCATCACCTTCCTGTGGTTCATCGGTGTGGTCCGGGACGGCTTCGGCGCCTTCGAGGACAAGTTCTTCTCCTCGGTGTTCATCGGCAGCGGGCTGCTGTTCCTGGCGATGACGTTCGTCTCCTCGGCAGTGGGCGCCGGCCTCGTGCACAGCAACAACGTGATGGTCGATACCGCAGCGCATCTCGAGGTCGCCACCTTCGGCCAGATGGTGCTGCTGTCGCTGAGCAAGACCTATGCCCTGCGGATGGCCGCGGTGTTCATGATCTCGCTGGCCACCATCTGGCTGCGGACCGGCCTGATGCCGCGGTGGCTGGTCGGCGTCACCTATGCGGTCGCACTGGGGCTGCTGATCGCCAGCGACGTCAGCATGTGGATCACCCTGGCGTTCCCCACCTGGGTGCTGGTGGTCAGCCTGCTGATCCTGGCCCGCGCGGGTGTGATCGACCTGCACCGCGGTGAGCCCGAGCCGCAGAAACCCGCCCACGCCTGAGCGCTCGCCCTGGGTCAGGTAGGCACTGACCAGCCGACCTGCAGGCTTTTGATCCCATGCACGAACGGTGATCGCAGGATGGCCAGTTCGGCGATGGCGACGACGTCGGGAATCTGTCGGTGGAGTTCCTCGAAGGCCAGCCGGATCTCCCGGCGGGCGAGGTTGGCGCCGAGGCAGAAGTGTGCGCCGCCGGCCTTGATCTTCGTGCCGCTCGGTTCGGTGTCCTCGGTGAGAGTGCGACGCATGTAGGTGATGGGTGATACCCACCGCACTATCTCCTCCACCGCGGTGGGCGCCAGCCCGTCGAAGTCGGCCCACCATTTCTGCCGTTCGTCGGGGTAACGGCTCAATACCACCATGCCGTGGCTGATGGCGTTGCGGGGGTCTCGTTGCCTGCGGCCGTCAACAGGATGAAGAACGAGGCGATTTCGTCGGAGGTGAGCCGTTCGCCGTCGACCTCAGCGTTCACCAGGTTGGTGGTCAGATCCTCGCCAGGATGTGTCCTGCGGTTCTCGGCGAGCGCAACGCCGTAGACACCGAGCTCGAGAATTACCTGGACTCTCCTGAACCTGCTGCTGGCGCGGGCGGCGATCGCGGCGCGCAGGAATCCGGGGCCGGTCGGCGCGGCTACTCCTGGAGCCGCAGCGCGCCCGAGGGGCACAGCTTGACCGCCTCGCGGACCCGCTTTTCCTGTTCCGCGGACACCTCGTCGGCGAGCAGGAGCACGATGCCGTCGTCGTCCTGATCGAAGATGTCTTCGGCCGTCATCACGCACATGCCTGCTCCGATGCAGACCTCGCGATCCGCTTGAATTCTCACCAGGTCACCTGCAGAGACCGCAGGCCGTAGATGAAGTGGAACGACCGGAACTCGACATCGCTGAACGGCTCGGCGAGCGCGAGGGCGGGGAAGCGCCGCAACAGCGCGGGAAACGCGATCTTCATCTCCATGCGTGCCAGCGGCGCGCCGAGGCAGTGGTGCACACCGTGCCCGAAGGCCAGATGGCCGGGGGCACCGCGGTGGATGTCGAGAACCTCCGGGTTGTCGATGAAGCTTGGGTCGCGGTTACCCGACGGGAGCGAGACGAAGACCAACTGACCGGCGGGAATCGGCACCCCGGCGACCTCGACGTCGGTGGTGGTGATCCGCGGGATCGCGCTGTGCACTATCGAGAGCCACCGCAGCAATTCCTCGACGGCGGGTGCGACCGCGTCCGGGTCGTCGCGTACGAGGGCGAGCTGGTCGGGGTGCTGGAGCAGGGCCAGCGTGCCCAGGCCGAGCATGTTCGACGTCGTCTCGTGGCCCGCCAGCAGCAGCAGCCCTGCGATGCCCATCAGCTCCTCGTCGGTGAGCTCGTGGCCGTGTTCGCGGACAAGCATGCCCAGCATGTCTTCGCCCGGGCTGCGCCGCGCCCTCGCGACCAGCGACCGCATGTACTCCCGGCCCTGGCGCTGCATTTCGAAGCGCTCGGCTATCGGGATCGCGAAGTCGAGTTGGCGTGCGGTGCGCCGCTGGAAGTCCTCGCGGTCGGCGTACGGGACACCGAGCAGTTCGCAGATGACCAGCGACGGGATCGGCAGCGCGAAGCTCACTACCAGATCGGCCGGCGCCCCGGCGACCTCCATCGCGTCGAGGTGCTGATCGACGATCTCGACGATGCGCGGTTCAAGGCGTTTCATCCGCCGCGCCGTGAATTCTCCGGTGAGCATGCGGCGAAGCCGCTGATGCTCTGGCGGGTCGAGGCCGAGCAGGTTGCCCGCTCGGGCGTCGGCCTGCTCCTGATCCGGCAGGACCGGTGCACCGGGAATGACGAAACCCGGTGGGCGGCCGTTGGAGAACCGCTCGGGGTCGGCCAGCACCGCCTTGATGTCGTCGTGGCGGGTGACCAGATAGACCTGCATGCCGAACGCGTTGGTTGCCGTGCGCACCCCGGTGGTTTCGCGGATCTCGCGTAACTCGGGTGTCGGATCGAAGGCATCACGCCGCATGTGCAGCGGCGGCAACGCGGGCGCCTGTGTCATGGCTTCGACGCTACCGGCGCGGAACAACTAACCGGGAAAAAGGAATTCCTCTGTGAGCGTATTGACCAGCGGTGGGTTCTCCAGCGCGGCCAGGTGCGCGACTCCCTCGAGAACCGCCATCGCTGCGCCCGGCATGGCGTCGGCCATCGCGATGGTCTCGGTGAGCGGAAAAGTCGCGTCCTCCGTGCCCGCGACGACGAGCACCGGCGTCCGCACCCGTCCCA
>JAOPWF010000475.1 GCA_025965815.1 Mycobacterium sp. | reverse complement strand
ACGGCCAGCGCGGTGGAGTGACCGTCCGGGGGGATCCCCGCCGCCGACACCGTGAAGGCGGCGATGAACGACACCCAGCAAATCGAGTCCTGCACGGCGAACACGTGCCCGCGCAGCGCGTCGTCGACGTCGATCTGCATCGCGGTGTCCGCGCACAGCTTGACCACCTGGCCGGCGGCGCCGAGCAGGAAGCCGCACAGCACCATCATCGGCAGCTGCAGCCCCGCGCCGGCGAGCTGGATAACGACCGCCAGCGCCAGCGCACCGTTGGCGGTGGCGTAACGGCCCCACCGGCGCACGGCCCCGGGCGTTAGCACCGTCGCCAGGAACGATCCACTGCCCGCCGCGGCGACGAACACCACCGCCGAGCCCAGCCCCGCGACCTCCTGGGTGTCGCTGTGCCGGACGATCACCAGCACCAGCAGCGTGTTGATGCCGAACACCATGCGGTGGGCGGCGAGGCCGGCCAGCGTCGCCGCCACCGTCGGTCGGGCGAGCACCGTCCGCGCGCCGTGCATCCAGCCGGTGGCCACCGCGTAGGCGACCGAGCCGTGGATGGCCCGCACACTGTCGTCGGGCCCGAGGACGTGCGGGGGAAAGCGCAGCGACAGCACCAGCGCGAGGAGCACCGGCAGTGCGGCGATGAAGATGATCGCGGACGCACCGGTGTCGTCCGAACCGATGAGCCAGCGCGGGATCAGCATGAAGTTGGCGCCCAGGAAGGTGGCGCCGGCCCCCGCCGCGGTGGCCACCGAGTTCATCGTGACCACCTTTTCCCGCGGCACCACGTGTGGCAGCGATGCGGAGAGTCCCGACGCGACGAACCGGGTGAAGCCGTTGACGATGAGCGCCCCGCACAGAATCGGCAGGTCGTCCGCGCCGACCGCGAGGAGGGCGGCGACGGCGAGCACCAGCACCACCCGACCGACGTTGGCGCCGACCAGAACCAGCCGCCGATCCCAACGGTCCAGCAGCGCACCGGCAAACGGTCCGAGCAGCGAGTACGGCAGGAACAGCACCGCGAAGGCACCGGCCACGGCCCATGGTTCGGCCGCCCGTTCCGGGTTGAACAGGATCGCGCCTGCCAGCCCCGCCTGGAAGAGTCCGTCGCCGAACTGGCTCGCCAGCCGCAGCTCCAGTAGCCGCAAGAATTCCGGCAGGCTACGCACCGAGCGCCATACGGCGACCGGTGCGTGAGCGTCAACCACGAGGATCACTTCCTTTGGGTGCTAACAGATGAGACAATCGGCAACCCGATCCACAGTACAAATATCCGGGCGGGCCGCGCTTGTTCGCCACAGCAACTGGGTGCTGGTGACATGATGGAGGGGTGGCGCAGTCAGAGGATCCGGAGGATTTCGTCGCACCAGCGGCGCACCGGGTGAGGGCCGGAACGCTGTTGCTCGCGAACACCGATCTGCTCGAGCCGACGTTTCGGCGCAGCGTTATTTACGTCGTCGAGCACAACGACGGCGGCACGCTCGGTGTCGTACTCAACCGCCCCAGCGAAACCGCCGTGTACAACGTGCTGCCGCAGTGGGCGAAGCTGGCGACCAAACCAAAGACCATGTTCGTCGGCGGACCCGTCAAGCGCGATGCGGCACTGTGCTTGGCCACGCTGCGGGTCGGCACAGACCCGCAGGGACTGCCCGGCCTGCGGCACGTCTCCGGCCGGATGGTGATGGTCGACCTGGACACCGACCCGGACACGATCGCCCCGCTCGTCGAAGGTGTGCGCATCTTCGCCGGGTATTCCGGCTGGACCATCGGCCAGCTCGAGGGCGAGATCGAGCGCGACGACTGGATTGTGTTGTCGGCGATGCCGTCTGACATTCTGTTCGAACCCAGGACCGATCTGTGGGCGCGGGTGCTGCGCCGTCAGCCGCTGCCGTTGTCGCTGCTGGCCACGCATCCGGTGGACATCAGCCGAAACTGATTGCGGGATCCGGTTGGATGCGCGACATCCGGCAGCACCGCCGAGTCTGCGGGGTTCAGGCGGGCGAGGCGGTCCATCCCCACCGTGACGCCCAGCATGATCGCCAGCAGCACAGCGCAGACGACGGTGACGGCGACCAGCCGCCAGGGGCTGACGGTGCTCCAGATGTGCTCGGTCATGCTGATCGAGAAGGCGGTGTAGACCACCAGCAGGATGGCAGCGCGGTCGAAGGCCTTCGTGACGCGCGAGTGCCGCTGCACCCAGCCGGAGATCCACGGCCGCAGCGACTGACCCATCACGAACGCAGCAGCAACTGCAGGACGATGTCGATCACCGCCGAGCCGTCCACCCGCGGCGCTCCGCTGGTGTTCATCAGCAGCACCACCAGCACCGGGGTGAGCACCACGCCGACCATGTTCGACAGTGACGCGTTCACGATGGCGGGCACGTTGCCGCGGGCGATGGACGTGAATGCGATCGACGACTGCACGGTCGAGGGAACCAGGCACCGGAACAGCACCCCGTTGTAGAGATCGGTCGTCAGCATTGACGGCACCAGGACCCGGGCGGCCAGCCCGAGCAGCGGGAAGGCGACGAACGTCGCGGCGAGCACCAGCAGATGCAGCCGCCAGTGCCGCAGCCCGTGCCAGGCCTCGGTCGGCGACAGGCGGGCGCCGTACAGCGCGAAGAGCAACGCGATGGCGATCTTGATGGCCACCGACAACACGTCGGCCGCGGCGCGCCGGCAGCACCGTCGCGACTGCGACCACCGCCAACAACAGCAGCAGCACAACGGTGTCGACGGGCAGCCGCGGCAGCGCCAGCTTCATCGGCGGCCGCTCACTTGCAGGACAGCGTGCAGGTGGCGCAACCGCCCACCCCGCACGCGGGTGGCGCCGACTCCCTGCGCGCGACATACTTGGCGCTCTGCCAGGATCCGGCGGCGACGGTGCCGAGCGCGCCGGCGACGCAGACGATCACCACCAGCACCCCGGTCTGCGGCCGGGTCGACAACGCGACGACTCCGCCCGCCGCCAGCATCACCGCGGCAGCGAGCTGAGTGGGCGCGACAGAGCGCAGGACCTGGCGCACCGGATCAGCCGTGCGGGGCCGACTGAGCAGCCACAGGCCGAACGCGGCGAAGGTGACGGCGGCGCACAGACAGAGCACCGCGGCGACCAGCATGGGGCCACAATACGAGGCCCAGGGGCATCCCCGCCTAGCCGGGTTGGCCGTGCGCGGCGTCGGGCAGCGGGGCGCCCGGCGCGCCTGCGGCGGCGACCCGGAACCCGTTGACCACGCTGTCGGTGGCGTTGGCCGCCGCGACCGCCTGGCTGACCGACGTCGTGACCGCCAGCGAGATCAGGTACTTGTCCGGTCCGGCGGTCGCGATGACGTTCCGTCGGGACGTGTTCAGCGTCTGACCGTTCA
This sequence comes from Mycobacterium sp., assembly GCA_025965815.1. Classification (GTDB taxonomy): domain Bacteria; phylum Actinomycetota; class Actinomycetes; order Mycobacteriales; family Mycobacteriaceae; genus Mycobacterium. Next base: position 420 of record JAOPWF010000475.1, on the reverse strand, counting down.
ACCGGTAGGTGCCCTCGATGATCGACGACGGGAACCCGCCGAAGTCGGCCAGCGAGGCGTCGGTGGACTGCCACGCCATCAACTGCTGGCTGTCGACGAAGCCGTGCGTGATGGCCTCCTTCGGATCAAAGTCGCCGATCAACTTGTACACCACCACCTGCGCGTTCGACGTGTACAGGCCGTCGCCGCCGGCACGGTCGGCGATCACCGCAAACGCGTCGGGGACATTCGGGTCCGGCACCTGGTACCACCCCGCGGGCATCGGCAGCGTGATGTTGAGCGCCCTGAAGTCCTGCGGCCGCTGCGCCTCCTGGGTGACGCCCTTTTCCTTGAAGAAGTCCGCCAGTGTTCCCGAGTTGGCCGGGACGAGGGTCGGCGCCGGCGGGGTCGCCACCGCCGCGGCGACGGGCGCGGCCGAGG
>JAOPWF010000439.1 GCA_025965815.1 Mycobacterium sp. | reverse complement strand
TTTGCCTCGGGTACCTGTTAGCACCTGGGGTATATCTGGACGATGCCGCTGTATTCGTTCGAAGGCCGTTCGCCGACTATCGACGCGGGCGCTTTCATCGCCCCGACTGCGACGTTGATCGGGGACGTGCACGTCGAGGCGGGCGCATCGGTGTGGTTCAACGCGGTACTGCGAGCCGATTTCGCGCCGATCATCGTGCGTGAGGGCGCCAATGTGCAGGACTGTTCGGTGCTGCACGCTCCGCCGGGAATCCCCGTCGATGTCGGCCCCGGCGCGACGATTGCGCACATGTGTCTGGTGCACGGCGCGCATATCGGGGCCGAAGCCTTGATCGCCAACCATTGCACGGTGCTCGACGGCGTGGTGATCGGACCGCGCAGCCTGATCGCCGCGCATTCGCTCGTCGTCGGGGGAACGAAGATTCCGGAGGAGGTGCTCGTCACCGGTGCGCCCGCCAAGATCAGGGGACCCATCGCCGGGACCGGCGCCGAGATGTGGGTGAAGACCAATCCCCAGGCCTATCGGGACCTGGCCCAGCGCTACCTCGCCGGGCTCGAACTCCTTCGGGAATCTTAGATCCGGCGCGCTGAGGCCGCGGTGCGGTTCATCTCCCAAAAGGCCCGCAGCGCTACAATTTTGCCCTCTTTGTTCACTTTGTAGGTGAACACACCCTCGGTGATGGTCTGGTAACCGCCCATCGTGGTGATGATGGACCCGATGTTGGCTTCCTCGTCGCCGCAGATGAAGGTTTCCCGGAAATCGAACTCGAGGGTGTCGGTGGCGCCGATCGTCATGTCCCAGAACGCCGATCTGGCGTCGCGGCCCCGGTGACCCTTGCCTTCCGGGTCGAAAGCCGACGGACCGACCGGGTCTTCGATGACCGCGTCCTCGGCGAACAGGCTCAGCCACTCTTCTTTGCGCTTGGCCGTGGCCGCCTCGCGGGACCGGCGCCCGGCGACGTGTACGGGACGCTCGGCTTCGGCCTGCGTATCGCGCTGTGCCTGATTCATTCGGACTGCCACCCTGAGTGGATATAGGTCTGGGCAAAGCGTTTGAGTGAGTCCTTCTTGTCGGACAGCGACGCGTCGAATCCCAGTCCGTCGAAAAGCCATGGAATGACGATGTTGTCGGTGACACCGGCCCCGGCCATCTCCCGGTGCCCGTCGACACCGAACTTGTCGATGCACACGGCCTGGAATTCGAACGGTTGGTCCGCGCGCCCGTATTCGTCGCGCAGCGCGTTGAGCTTCGTGATGGTCTCCGCGAGCTGATCAAGGGTCATCATCGCGCTGGTCCACCCATCACCCACCCGGGCCGCGCGCCGCAGTGCCACCTCGGTGTGACCGCCGACGTAGAACGGAACCGGCTTCCACGGCGCGGGGCTCATCTGCAGCTTGTCGAAGTCGTAGAACTCGCCGTGGAATTCGACCATGCCGCCGCCCAGGACCAGCTTGATCACTTCGATCATCTCGTCCACGCGGGCGCCGCGACGCTTGTAGGGCACGCCGCACCACTCGAACTCCTCCGGCGCCCAGCCGATTCCCACGCCGAAGCCGAACCGGTTGTTCGTCAGATTGGCCACCGATCCCACCTGGCGCGCCAGCAGCAGGGGATTGCGCGACCCCAGCTTCATCACGTTCGTGTAGAACGTCAGTGTCGAGGTGACCGCACCCATGGCCGCCGCCGCGATCAGTGGGTCTACCCAGGGGGTGTCCGCGTTCCACATCCGCGACCCGTCGGGGGTGTAGGGATAGTCCTCGGCAGCGGTCTCCGGGTAGAACAGCGAATCGGGCAGCGCGATGGAGTCGAACCCGACTTCCTCCGCCGTCTTGGCGATTTCGACTAACTGGTCGACGGGCCCCATCGCGATACTGCACGTGTATTTCATGAGTTCGCCGGCTTCTCGGATGCGACCACCCACATCGAGTAGTACTGCGACCCGCCTCCGTAGGCGTGGCCCAGCGCTTTGCGCGCATCGGGCACCTGGTGCGCACCGGCCTTCCCCATCACCTGGATCGCCGCCTCGGCGAACCGGATCATCCCCGACGCGCCGATCGGATTGGACGACAGCACGCCACCGGACGGGTTGACCGGCAGCCTGCCGCCGATCGCCGTCTCGCCGGCCTCGGTCAGTTTCCAGCCTTCGCCCTCGGCGGCAAAACCGAGGTTCTCCAGCCACATCGGCTCGAACCAGGAGAACGGCACGTAGATCTCGGCCACGTCGATCTCGTCGATCGGGCTGGTGATTCCGGCGCTCTTCCACAGCGCGGCGGACGCGTCGCGGCCGGCCTGCGGGTTGACCTGGTCGCGGCCGGAGTAGGCCAGTGGTTCGGTGCGCAGCGCGGTGGCGTGGATCCAGGCCACCGGATGGCCGTCGGCCACATGCTGATCGGCACTCTGCTCGTCGCCGATCACCAGGGCGCAGGCACCGTCCGACGACGGGCAGGTCTCGTCGAATCGGACAGGGTCCCAGAGCATCTGCGATGCCAGCACTTTCTCCAGCGTGATGTCGGGCTGCTGCAGGTGGGCGAGTGGATTGCGGCTGCCGTTGAGGCGGTCCTTGACCGCCACCATCGCGCCGATATGGGTGGGCGCGTTCGTCCGGCGGATGTACGACCGAATATGTGGTGCGAAATAGCCACCGGCACCGGCGCCGACGGGTTTGGTGAACGGCACCGGAATTGACAACGCCCACATGGCGTTTGACTCCGACTGTTTCTCCCACGCCATCGCCAGCACGCGGCGGTACTTACCGGACTGCACCAGGCTGGCGGCGACGACGGCGGTCGACCCGCCGACCGAACCTGCGGTGTGGACGCGGATCAGCGGCTTACCGGTCGCGCCGACGGCATCCGCCATGAACAGTTCGGGCATCATCACGCCCTCGAAGAAATCCGGCGCCTTGCCGACCACGACGGCGTCGATATCGTCGAACGTCGATCCCGAGTCGGCCAGTGCGCGGTCGATGGCCTCGCGTACCAGGCCGTTCATCGACACGTCCTTGCGCTTGGCGACATACTTGGTCTGACCGGTGCCGAGCACGGCGGCCAAATTTTTTGCCATCATGCACCCTTCCTTTCGCTCTTCGCGCAAGCGCTCATCGGCCTTCCATGACGGCCACCAGGTTCTGCTGCAGCGCGGGTCCGCTGGTGGCGTGGGCCAGCGCGCGTTGCGCGGTCCCGTTCCAGATATGTTGTGCGGCAAAGCCGATCCGTTCCAGGCCGGCGACGAACATCGGGTTGGCGGCCAGCGCTCCGCCGGACGGGTTCACCCTCGTCGACGCGGGCAGCCCGATGGCCTCGGTGAGGATGAGCTGTTGATGCGTGAACGGCGCGTGGATCTCGGCGACATCGATGGATCCGGCATCGCCGCCAGTCACGGCCTTCGCGGACGCGGCCGTCGACGGCGACGTGGTGAGGTCGCGCGCACCGAGGATCGGGGTCTCGATGCGGTGCTCGATGCCGCTGATCCAGGCCGGGTTCTCCCGCAGCTCGCGGGCGCGATCGCCTGACGCCAGCACGATCGCGGCCGCACCGTCGGTGATGGGGGCGATGTCGTGCCTGCGCAGCGGATCGGCGAAGAACGGCCGGTCCAGCAGTTCGTCAATGCTCTTGGCAGGCTTTTCGGAGTCGGTCCGCTGGGCCTGTGCGAACGAATCGAGGGCCACCTGTGCCATCTGCTCCGCTGTCCACTTGCCCGCGTCCAATCCGAAGCGGGCCTGCAGTCCGGCCATGGAGACGGAGTCGGGCCACAGCGGCGCAACGGTGTACGGGTCCGTCTGTAGCGCCAGGATCCGGCGCAGCACGCCGGCCGAGGACTTGCCGAAGCCGTACACCAGAGCTGTGTCGACCTCACCGGTCAGGAGTTTGATATAAGCCTCGTAGAGCGCCCAGGCGGCGTCCATCTCGACGTGCGACTCGTTGATCGGCGGCACCGCGCCGATCGAGTCAATCGCGGAAATGAACGAGAACGCTCGGCCGGCAAGGTAATCGGACGATCCGGAGCACCAGAAGCCGATCTCGCGCTGGGTGATTCCGAGTTCGTCGTAGAGCTGGGCGAAGCACGGCATCAGCATTTCGACGCCGTTGGTGGTCCCGTCGGTGCGGCGGACGTGGGGGGCAT
>JAOPWF010000409.1 GCA_025965815.1 Mycobacterium sp. | reverse complement strand
TGGACACCGTGGTGGCCGAGGCGCTGTCGCGCTACAAGGTGGCCGCCGACAACGCCGATATCGCGATCACCAGCGACGCGCCCAGCGGCTACCACGTGCTCGGCGACCAGCCGCTGCTGGTAACGGCCCTGGCGAACCTGGTGTCCAACGCGATCGCGTACTCGCCGAACGGGTCGCCGGTGTCGATCAGCCGGCGGCGGCGCGGCGAGAACGTCGAGATCGCGGTCACCGACCGCGGCATCGGCATCCCGCCCGCGGACCAGGAGCGGGTGTTCGAGCGATTCTTCCGGGTCGACCAGGCGCGGTCGCGTGCCACCGGCGGCACCGGGCTGGGCCTGGAGATCGTCAAACATGTCGCCGCCAATCACAACGGGACCATCCGGCTGTGGAGCCAGTCGGGGACCGGATCGACGTTCACCCTTTCGATTCCGGCATATCCGGGCATCGATGTACACCCGGCCGAACCATCGGCCAAAAACGAGGAGGCATTACGTCCGTGACCAGCGTGTTGATCGTGGAGGACGAGGAGTCGTTGGCCGATCCTCTGGCGTTCCTGCTCCGCAAGGAGGGCTTCGAGGCCACCGTTGTCGCCGACGGTCCATCGGCCCTGGCCGAGTTCGAGCGGGCCGGCGCCGACATCGTGCTACTGGACCTGATGCTGCCCGGGATGAGCGGAACCGACGTCTGCAAGCAGCTGCGGTCCCGCTCGAGCGTGCCGGTCATCATGGTGACCGCCCGCGACAGCGAGATCGACAAGGTGGTCGGCCTCGAACTGGGCGCCGACGACTACGTCACCAAGCCGTACTCGGCGCGCGAGCTGATCGCCCGGATCCGGGCGGTGTTGCGCCGGGGCTACGACGGCGACGAGTCCGCGATCGCCGACGGTGTGCTGGAAGCCGGGCCGGTGCGGATGGATGTGGAGCGCCACGTCGTGGCGGTCAACGGTGAGTCGATTACCTTGCCGCTCAAGGAGTTCGACCTGCTCGAGTATCTGATGCGCAACAGTGGCCGGGTGCTCACCCGCGGCCAGCTGATCGACCGGGTGTGGGGTGCGGACTACGTCGGCGACACCAAGACCCTCGACGTCCACGTCAAGCGGCTGCGTTCCAAGATCGAGGCCGACCCCGCGAACCCGGTTCATCTAGTGACGGTGCGGGGGCTGGGTTACAAGCTGGAGGGCTAGAAAGGCGGCGGTTCGTCGCTGTTGAGCGTACGTTCCGCGTCAATTCGCTGTTGGCGGTCCTGCGCGCGGGTCCGCTTGCGTCGCGGCATCATCAGCCCCCGGTTCCCCTCGGGTCCGGCGGCATGTTCGGACACCGGCGCGGTGGGCTCGGTCAACGTCGGGAACAGCAGCCTGCTGCCGGGCCGGGTGGTATAGGTCCGCCCACCCGGGGCGGTCCAGATGACCGCGCCGTCGGGCATTTGGCGGTCGCGCCAGCCATCCACGCCGGACCAGAAAGTCTTGAGCAGGTGGTGTTTGCGGCAGAGGCATTTGAGGTTTGAGGCGTGCGTCGATCCGAACGGGTACGGCACCGTGTGGTCGATGTCGCAGTGGTGGGCGGGCTGGTCGCAACCCGGAAAACGGCAGGTCAGGTCGCGGCAGCGGATGAAGGCCTCCAGCGTGGCCGACGGCCGGTAGCGCGGTTCCGGCGGTGCGTTGCCGGGGTGGACCATCGGCCGGATGGTCGCCTGCCGGGCCATCATCGCTACGACCGGAGCGGGCAGAACTCCACGGCCGACCACGAAGCCGGGCTTCACCTGCAGTGGCCCCTTGCCGGCCGGCGGTGCCAAGGCCTGCAATAGGGGCGTCTCGCGTAGCTGCGCCGCGGTCATGCGCTCGTGGTCGGCACCGTTGAGCTCGACATCGGTTGCAGTGGAGAGTGTCTCGGCTTCAGCGAGAACGTGAATCACCACGCTCGGATGCGGCCCGCTGTCGGCGACGGGGCAGTGCGGGCCGCCGCACAGGCATGCCAGCCGCTGCTGGCCGGCGGCGAGGGCGCCCAACGCATCGGCTCGGCGTTGATCCAGAGTCCGCGTGTCGTCGGAGCACACCGCGCGGGCCATCGCATCCAGGCGCCGGTCGAGGACAGCGGCGTCGTGGTCGAACAGCATGGCCCAGATCGGGGTAACGCCCGTGCCGTCGGGTGGTGAAACATCGACGTGGCGGCTTCGTGCCTTGACTTCGGTACGGCGCAACGCTCCCGGGTCATAGCGGTTCACCCAGTAGTCGATGGCCTGCTCGGTCTTCATCGCCGACAGCGCTTCCCAGCCGATGATGTGAGCCGCGAGTTCGGTGTCGACCTTGGCCATCGCGTCGGGATCCTTGATCAGCATCGTCCGAGCGACGATCGCCATGATCAACCGATACGTGACCGCGCCTGCGGCGAACACCCCGGCGACCCGCGGCAATTGGTCTCGCAGCGCCAGCGCATGGACCATCTGATTCGACGCCGTACCGAGCGTGATGGTCTGTGCCGCCGCGACTTCGGCGGCGATCGCCTCCCAGTTGTCCAGGCGCCACTGCTCGCGCTCAGCCGAACCGTCGGCCGCCATCCGGCGCTCGATCAGGTCGGCGGTCGCCGCCAACCGGTTCGCGCACGCCGCGTTCTCGACACGCGCCCAGGCGATGATCCCGTCGGCACGCGCGGCTGCGGTGGCCGCCGTCACCAGATCTTGGAACATATGAGCGAATTTACCGGGCCCCACCGTCGCAGCGAGCCGACCGGCAACCGGGCTGTGGATAGAAATCGATCTGTGAATAGACGGGAGGGGAGTCTCAGGCCGTGGAACCGGCCAGCGTGAATGACGTGCCCACCGCGTTCGGTACGAAGGCTTCGGGCAGCGTCGCGGCAAGCCGGTGCTGCGCCTTCCAGCCCGTGCAGTGCGCCGGCACCAGCACGTCGGGAGCCATGTCGGCGAACGCCGCCACGGTGGGTTCGATGATCGGCTCGAAGGTCGGTCCGGTGAGGTGGAAACCGCCGAGCATGGCGTGCAGTTTGTCCACACCGGTGAGCCGCATCGCGTGCCGGGCGATGTTCACCGCGCCGGCATGCCCGCACCCGGTGAGTACGACGAGTCCGCGGCCGCGGACGTGGACCACCAGCGCCTGCTCGTCGAGGATCAGCGGATCGGGCTCCCACCGGCCGTCGCGCCAGGCCTCGTGGTGGGGCAGGCCCTGCTCGAACTCGGTGGTGCGGTCGACCTCCCCGGTGATGAGGACTGAGCCGTCCAGCAGCAGTGCGGGCTGCCGCCGCTCGATGACTTCGAGCCCCTCGGCCTCCAGGGCCGAACGGCTCAGAGTCGGCAGCTCCCACGGCGGCTGGCCGGGCACTGCGAAGCGGCGCTTGGTCCAGACCAGCGGGTGCACGGTGAGCGGCAGCCCGCTGCGGCGTCGCAACCGGGCCAGCCCGGGAAAGCCACCATCGTGATCGACATGGCCGTGGCTGAGCACAACGACCTCGATCGCGGCCGCGTCCAGGCCGAGTCGCTCGAAGTTGGTCGCCATCCCGTCCGGGGACACCCCGGTGTCGAACAGCACGGTGTGCGAGGCGGCACCGCCTCGGATGGTCACCAGCGCGGAGAAACCGTGCTCGGCGATCAGCCCGGGGAACGTGCGGCCCTCAACGAACTGTGGGGCTGGGACCACCCCGGAGAACGGTGTGCGGTGGGCGGGGCCGGTGTCGCCCATCAGGGCGTCGTAGCTGTTGTCCATCAGCGTCGTGATGACGACCTCGTCGACCGGTTCCAGGGCGATGGGGTCCACCGCCGTACCTTCCGCCGGGCGGGGGGGTGGACGCGGTTACCTCGGTGGGCGTGCCGGTGCCGTCACACATGACCCCATGGTTCACGCCGCCAGGCCCGGCGGACAAGGCCCCGGGCGGCCCAGAACGGCGGCAATTTATTGCGCTTAGCGAGCCTGGTGCCGTGACGAACCAAATGGCCAGGGTCAGCTTCCAACGACTACCCGGTCAACCCGCCCATGATCTCGAACACCTCAAAAGTGTTGACACCGGCGACAACTGACGGATCGTTCTCACCCAGCTCGAGGACGCGGGCACGGCTGGCGGCGCGCAGCACACCCATACCCCAGACCCCCTCTGGGTCGGCGACCGGGCCGTAGACCACCACCTGCCCGTTGTAGAGCAGATTCTGCCAATAGGCCTGGTGCTGGGCCATCGCGCTCTGTTCGACCGGCGTCATGGTCTGGGCAAAATCCGCCCGCGGAGGTATCAGCCGGAACAGGAACAGCGTCTCGCTCACTTGGCGGCCCGGGTGGCCGGATGCACCGCGATCAGGCCTAAACCGCTGCGCCGCTGGCACATCGCCGCCAGCTCGGCGTACGCCTTCGCACCCAGCAGTTCGGTAAGCTCGGGCGCGTAGGACTCCCAGACCGCTTTTTTGCCGACATGCGCGGCCGGGTCACCGGTGCAGTACCAGTGCAGGTCCGCTCCGCCCTCACCCCAGCCCCGCCGGTCGTACTCGGTGATGGTGGTCTTGAGGATCTCCGAGCCGTCGGGCCGGGTCACCCATTCCTGGCTGCGCCGGATCGGCAACTGCCAGCACACGTCCGGCTTCATGGTCAGCGGCTCGCGGCCCAACTTCAGGGCCTTGGTGTGCAGCGCGCACCCGATACCGGCTGGGAATCCCGGTCGGTTCAGAAAGATGCACGCACCCTTGTACTTGCGGGTGCGCAACGCCGGCTCGTTCTCGTATTCGTCGGTTTCCAGGTAGCCCTTGCGGCCAAGGCCCTTGTCCCGGAACTGCCAGTCCTCGTCCGTCAGCTGTGAGACGGCGTCATCGAGCCGGGCCCGGTCGTCGTCGTCGGACAGGAACGCACCGTGCGAGCAACACCCGTCGTCGGGTCGCCCGGCCACGGTCCCCTGGCAGGCGGGGGTGCCGAAGACGCACGTCCATTTCGACAGCAGCCAGGTCAGATCGGCGGCTATCAGATGCTCGGCATTGTCCGGGTCGTAGAACTCCACCCACTCCCGGGGGAAGTCCGGTTCGACCTCGCCCGGCTGGGTCGGAGGCGATGCTGTCACGGGTTTCTACGGTAGACCCACTAGGTTGGGTTTCGTGCGACTGGGCGTGCTCGACGTGGGTAGCAATACTGTCCACCTGTTGGTGGTGGACGCCCGTCGCGGTGGGCACCCGACCCCGATGAGCTCGACCAAGGCGGCACTGCGTCTCGCCGAGACAATGGACGGCTCCGGCAAGCTGACCCGCAAAGGCGCCGACAAGCTCATCGCCAACATCGACGAGTTCGCCAAGATCGCCGCCAGCTCCGGCTGTGCCGAGCTGATGGCCTTTGCCACCTCAGCTGTCCGCGACGCCACGAACTCCGAGGACGTGCTGGCCAGGGTGCTCGCCGAGACCGGGGTCGCGCTGCAGGTGCTCAGCGGTGTCGACGAGTCCCGGCTGACCTTCCTGGCGGTACGCCGGTGGTACGGCTGGAGCGCGGGCCGGATCATCAACATCGACATCGGCGGTGGCTCGCTTGAGTTGTCGAACGGCGTCGACGAAGAGCCCGAGGTGGCGCTGTCGCTGCCGCTCGGCGCGGGGCGGCTGACCCGGGAGTGGCTGCCGGACGATCCGCCGGGCCGGCGCCGGGTGGCGATGCTGCGCGACTGGCTGGCCAACGAGCTGGCCGACGCCAGCGCGTCCATGCTCAAGCCGGGTGAGCCGGAACTGGCGGTGGCCACGTCGAAAACCTTCCGCTCGCTGGCGCGACTCACCGGTGCGGCGCCCTCCGGCGCGGGCCCTCGGGTAAAGAGGACACTGACAGCGAGCGGGTTGCGGCAGTTGATCGCATTCATCTCTAGGATGACCGCGGCTGACCGTGCAGAGTTGGAAGGAGTGAGCGCCGAGCGGGCGCCACAGATTGTGGCCGGAGCTCTGGTGGCGGAGGCAAGCATGAGAGCGCTGGCGATAGACACTGTGGACATCTGCCCGTGGGCATTGCGGGAAGGTTTGATCTTGCGGAAACTCGACAGCGAGGCCGACGGAACCGCCTTGGTGGAGACGTCGGTGCGGGATGCGGGAAGGCCGCCCGGAGGCGGGCTGCCGCCGACATCAGGCACAGCTAGGCCCAGAGGCAATACACGATGACTGGATCAGAAGACCCACACAGCAACACCCGGCCCATTTCGGTGGCCGAGCTGCTCGCTAAGAACGGAACCATCGGGTCACCGCCGGTCGGTGGCAGGCGCAGGCGTCGACGGGGAAACAGCGACTCCGTCACGGTCGCCGAACTCACCGGCGAAATTCCCGTCGTCTCCGAACACGATGTCCAGGATGCCGAGGACGAGGACGAGGACGCGGCCGAGGATGTAGCAACCGACGATGTGGTAGCCGAGGACGTCCACGCCCAGCCCGTCGCGCCGCGGAGCAACGGGGCGG
>JAOPWF010000401.1 GCA_025965815.1 Mycobacterium sp. | reverse complement strand
GTCGCGGCCGTCGGGTCCCGGACCCGACCAGCTGCGGCGCCGCCCGGCTCCGGCGACGCGGCGCCCCTTCGGCGATCCGCGGCCGCGGCCGACATCTTTGCCCTGCGTGCGCGCCGCGCCCCGCGCTTCCTCCAGGGCACGGCGGACCAGGTCCATGCCGGCGAGGTGGGCGAGGTGTTCGGGTGGTCCCGGATTGTGGTCCGGTCCGGTGGGGGAGTGCAGATCATCGGTCATGACTTGATCGCCGAGACCCGGCCGCTGTCGTCGGGGCTGTCGTCCAGATTGATCTCGATTCTGCGGGCGTCCCAGTCGCCGGGGATGTCCTCGGCGACCGCCGCAGTCACCAGGACCTGCTCGGCCGACGCAGCGACGGTCGCCAAGGCGCGACGCCGCGCGGTGTCCAGTTCGGCGAAGACGTCGTCGAGCAGCAGCACCGGATCACTGGCCTCCGAACGCAGCAGCTCGTAAGCCGCGAGGCGCAGCGACAGTGCCATCGACCACGATTCGCCGTGGCTCGCGAAGCCTTTCGCGGGCTGACCGCCCAGCCGCAGTTCGAGATCGTCGCGGTGGGGGCCTACCAGACAGACACCGCGCTCGATTTCGGCGGCACGACGGCGCGACAGCGCGTCGAGCAGAGCGGCCTCGAAATAGGCCACGTCCTCGGTGCCGTCGGTACCGCCGCCGTCGATGAGCTCGACGCTGCTGCGGTAGGCGATGGACGCGGGTGGCGACGCCGGCGCAAGTAACTGGTAGGCCTTCTCCACCTCGGGGTAGAGCTGCTTGACGAGATCCACCCGCGCGGCGATGAGTTCCGCGCCGTGTGCCGCGAGGTGACCGTCCCACACATCGAGGGTATCCAGCATGTCGAGGTCACCGGACTGCCGCGGCGAAAAGCGTGCGGCCGACGCGGACTTCAGCAATGCGGTGCGCTGCCGGAGCACCTTGTCATAGTCGGCTCGGATCGCGGCCACCCGCGGGCGCCGGGTGGTCGCGAGCTCGTCAAGATAGCGGCGCCGTTCTCCCGGCTCGCCGCGCACCAACGCCAAGTCTTCCGGTGCGAACAACACCGCCCGCAGCGCGCCGAGGATTTCGCGGGTGTTGCGCACCGGGGAGCGGTTCAGCCGCGCCTTGTTCGCCCGTCCGGAGGTGATCTCCAGATCCACCGCGAGCTCGCGGCCCTCGTTCACCACGATTGTGGACACGATCGCCCGGTCCGCGCCTGCTCGGATCAGCTGCGCGTCCGCGGCGACCCGATGTGAGCCGAGAGTCGACGAATACCACAGCGCCTCAACGAGATTGGTCTTGCCGTAGCCGTTCGGGGCAACGAATACCGTCCGGCCGGGTTCGAGGTCGAGATCAACCCGAGCCCAGGACCGGAAGTCGGTCAAACTCAAATGGCGAACGAACACCTACCCCGACTCACTGATGCGCTTGACAGCGTGGCCACCGAACTGATTGCGCAGCGCCGCTACCGCCTTCATTGTCGGAGAGTCGTCCTGCCGCGACAGGAACCGCGCGAACAACGCCGCGGCGATGCTGGGCACCGGAACCCGCAGCCGGATAGCCTCCTCGACGGTCCACCGGCCTTCCCCGGAATCGTCGGTATACCCGGCGATGTCGGCCAGCTTCGGATCTTCCTTGAGCGCTTTTGCAAGCAGTTGCTGCAGCCACGAGCGGACCACCGTCCCATTGGTCCAAGCCTGGTAGACCGCCTGCGGATCCCGGATCAAATCTTCGGCGGCCAAGAGTTCATAGCCTTCGGCGTAAGCGGTCATCAACGCATATTCGATGCCGTTGTGAACCATCTTTGCAAAGTGACCCGCGCCGACAGGTCCGGCGTGGACGAAGCCGTCCTCACGGGGCCCCGGCGGGCGCAGCGTGTCGAAAATCGGCATCGCACGCTCCACGTCTGCGGCGCTGCCGCCGACCATCAGGCCGTAACCTTCGGTCAAACCCCAGATGCCGCCCGACACGCCGGCATCGATGAATCCGATTCCCTTCTGGCCCAAGAGTTCTGCGTGTGGACTGTCCTCGGTGTACCGCGAGTTGCCGCCGTCGATGACGAGATCGCCGGAGCTGAGCTCGTCACCCAGCGTGGCGATCGTCTCGTGGGTAATCGGGCCCGACGGCACCATCACCCAGACAATTCGCGGCGCGGGGAGTGCCTCGGCGAGTGCGGCGAGCGTCGGCACGTCGGTGACTTCCGGGCGGGGGTCGTACCCGATCACCTCGTGTCCGCCCTCGCGCAGGCGCTCGCGCATGTTGAAGCCCATTTTGCCCAAGCCCACCAACCCCAATTGCATTTCGTCTCTTTCGTAGCGGTAGGCCGGTCAGCCTGGTAGCCGCACCGGCATCAACAGGTAGACGTACTCGGTTTGGGCGGCCGGGAACGGGCCGGCGCCTGCCGCACCGACGTGGTCGTCATCATCCTCGCCGGCCGGACGCAACACCGCCGGACGACTGGGTGTCGTGAAGCCGAACGTAACCCGCTCGGAATGCAGGGAACCCAGGCCGTCGGTCAGGTATGTCGGGTTGAAGGCGATGGTCAGCGACTCACCCGAGAAGTCAACGGGCAGATCCTCCTCGGCACGACCGACATCGTCGGCGCCGGCCGTCAACCGCAGGAGGCCGTCGCCGAATTCCATCCTGACCTGGGCGCCCCGGTCGGCGACCAGGGCCACGCGCTTGATCGCCTCGGTCAGTTCGGCCACTCCGATGGTGGCTACCGCGGTGTGCTCACTCGGCAGCAACTGGCGGAACTTCGGGAACTCCGCATCGAGGAGGCGCGTCGTGCTGCGCTTGCCGTCGCTGCGGATGCCGAGCAGTCCCTCCTTGCCGACGGCATTGCCCGCGCCGAGCGCCAGGTGCACATCGGTGCCTGCGGTACCGGCCTTGGCGGCCTCGGACAAGGTCTTCGCGGGCACCAGCACGGCCGCTTCGATATCGGCGGAGTCCGTCGACCAGGTCAACTCGCGTACCGCCAGCCGGAACCGGTCGGTGGCAGCCAAAACTACTGCCTCCCCGGAGATTTCGACCCGGATGCCGGTGAGCATCGGAAGCGTGTCGTCGCGGCCTGCGGCCACCGCCACCTGGCCGATCGCCTCGGCGAACAGATCGGCTGAGATCATTCCGGTCTCCCGCGGCAGCGCCGGCAGTGCGGGGTAGTCCTCGACGGCCATCGTGGGCAGCGAGAACCGCGAACTGCCACAGGTCAGCGACACCCGGGTGCCCTCGACACTGACATCGACCGGCTTGGCCGGCAACGCGCGGGTGATGTCGGAGAGCAGCCGTCCCGACACCAGAACACTTCCAGGCGATGCGATTTCGGCCGCAACCTGCACCTCGGCGGAGACTTCGTAGTCGAATCCTGAAATCGTCAGGCCGTCTTCGGTGCCGGTCAGCAGAACCCCCGCCAGCACCGGCACCGTCGGCCGGGTGGGCAGATTCCGGGCAACCCAGGCTACCGCGTCGGCGAAGTCCTCCCGGACCAGCCGGAACTTCAAATCTGTGAGACCAACCGTCGTTGTCGCCACGTCCATAGGGTCCCTTCGATCACGAACACAACAAGCTCTAACAGCGGTTACCTGGTGAATGACCACCCCGTGACCCCGGTGCACTACAACTGCCGTATCGGCTGTCGAAGACCAACCGTAGAGCTTTCGGCCCCAACTTGAAAGCTAATCGATCACGGTGACAAATCGACGAGAACGTCGGGGCATAGGACCGCGCCTACCGCTGTCCCCAGGGCCCTTCTTCTGAGAGGAATCTAGGGATTTAGATGAGTAACAGTAATAGGGGCTGTGGATGCTGTGGATGAAGTGTGATCCCGCCAGCGTGCCATGAGTGTCGGCTTGTGGGTGAACCAGTGGATGGCGCGGCCGGCGATGTGTGTTCGTGTGGAGCACAGCGGAGTTGTGGACGACGGCGAAGCTTTCGGCGGTGCTTTCTCCCA
>JAOPWF010000391.1 GCA_025965815.1 Mycobacterium sp. | reverse complement strand
CCCGAAATGACCTCAGACAGTTTGGTTTTGAGGTCCTCCAGCGCGGGCGGCACCGACGTCTCAGCGAGCCGCAGTTGCAGCCCCAGCGAGACCAATCGTTGTTGTGCACCGTCATGTAGATCGCGTTCAAGGCGGCGGCGGCCCTCATCGGCGGCCGTGACGATGCGGGCGCGTGAGGCGACGAGTTGGGTGCGGGTCTCGGCGTTGGCGATCGCGGTCGCCACCAGATCCGCGAAGTCGGCGACCCGCGACTCAGTCTCCGGAGGCAGCGGATCGGGTTGTGACCAGCCGACGATCGCTGCGCCCCAGACGGATCCGTCGACGATGATCGGTGCACCCGCCGAGGTGCGGATGCCCAGACGACGGAACGTTGCCGCGACGGAACCGGCAGCATTCTCGTAGCTGTCCATCCGGGCCGGGCGGCCACTGCGTAACACCTTCACCGCGACACTCTCACCCTCGAGCGAGAACCGCATGCCGAGGTACTTCTTCTTCAACCCTTCGACGACATCGGCCGGTAACGCCGCGGCTCCGGCTGCTTCGCCCGGATCCCCCATGCCGACCGCGAGCAGAACCCCTGCGTCGTTGGATTCGTAGCGGAACAGAACCGCGTGGTGATACACCCCTTCGTAGCGGGCCAACTCCAGCGCCACGGCGGAGAACACCTCCGAAGGGCTGACCCCGCGCGCCACCAGAGTCGCGACCCGTCGCAAGGCGGCCTGCCGCTCGGCGAGCACATGCAGCTCGTCGCGGCTCGCGTGCAGTTCGGCGCGCGTTGCGGCGTTGGCGATCGCGGTCGCCACCAGATCGGCGAAGTCACCGATACGCGCCTCAGTGTCTGGCGGCATGGGCTCGTGGCCCTTCGAGCCGATGATGGCCGCGCCCCACACGCATCCGTCGACGATGATCGGGACGCCGACGGCCGAGCGGATGCCGAGCTCGCGTATGCGTGCGGCCTGGGGTCCCGGCGCATTGTCGTGGCTGTCCATCCGGGCCGGGCGACCGCTGCGCAGCACCCTGGCCGCGACGTTGTCGCCCTCCAACGGCAGGCGCAGGCCCTGGGTCAGCTTATGCAGCCGGCCGTCGTGAAAAACGGCGAGGGGAGTCAGTGCGTCGGTGTCGTAGCGGGAGACCGTTGCGTGACCGACTTGCAGGCAGCGCGCCATCTCCTCCGCGACGGCGGAGAAAACTTCCGACGGGCTGACCCCGCGTGCTACCAGCGTCGCGACCCGCCGCAGGGCGGCCTGCAGTTCGGCGAGCACACTGAGCCTGTCGCGGCTTGCCACAACGATGCCCTGCGCCTGGTGCAACTCGTCCTGCTCGCGCCGGCGCTCCGTCACATCGCGGCCGACAGCGTAGAACAGCCCCCGACGCGGAACTATGCTCCAGTCGATCCAACGCTGCGAGCCGTCGCTGCACACGACCCGATTCTCGGCACGCACCGTTTCATCGCTGGCGGGAAGACCCTGCAGCGCCATCCGCACGCGGTCTCTGTCCTCCGGAACGACCAAGTCCAGGTATGGCCGCGACCGCAGTTCCTTGCTGGAGAATCCGAGTGTGCGCTCGAAGGCGGGATTGACCCGGATCAGGTACTCCGGGCCGCTGATGCACAACAGATCGGATGACAGGTTGAAGAACCGCTCACCGACCCGCGCCAGGCCGGCAATGGAGTTGGCCAACAACGCGACGACGAGGAAGACAGCGATAACCAACCCGTTCTGGGGTTCGAACGGCGCGAAATGACCATCTGGCCAGTTACGGAAATAGGCGAAGGCGAGCGCGCTGGCCACCGACACCGTCACCGATAACCCGAATCCCCACACCGTCGAAACCACCAGGACGCCGAGCAGGTAGAGCGTGCCGAAGCGGCCCGCCGTGCCGGTAACTTCGTTGAGCAAACACACGTCAAGGGTCTGGACCGCGATCAAAGACGCTCCGACCCCTATGCCCAGCGCGACGGACGGCGCCGTCGGGCGAATCATCAACCGCAGCAAACGTGCCCGCATCGATTGCGGACCGAGCCCGGTATCGGTGGGGCGGCCCGCGAAAATGCGGCCCGACGTCCACGCCGAGCCAGGTTGCCGTGACCGCTTCTGCGTCACCAGGAAACTCACATGGATCTTCGGTGGAATTCAACAAGACGCGCAAAGTGAGCATAACCGTGGGGCGCGTGACCGGCTAACTATTCGGGCGCAGAGCGCGTGCCCTCATCTCGCAAACGCTTGGATGTGGGCCCAGGCGTTGTTTTGGTAGCCGCGCGGATTCCACAGCGATACCGCCGATTCCGGCTGCGTGACGCCAGTGTCATCCCACGCCCGGGCGGTCAGACTTATCGGTCCCGGTCGGGCCTCCACGGCGATAGACCACAGCCGCCATGCCCACTTGCTGGTCGCGGGTTGCAGGTCGGCTTGGCGCCAGGTGCGACCCTCGTCGAGGGAAACGTCGACGCGGCCGATACCCCGGCCATCGCCTGCCATCGCCCACCCGTGAACGGTCAGCGGGCCGGCAGGAATCTCAGCGTCGTCGCCGGGGTCCAGGATGTCGCAGTTGAGCGGCAGCGACGACAACGAAATGCCCTCGCCCGGCGCTGCGGTGTCGGGATCAGCGTCGGGCGGCAGGATCCGATAGTCGCTGGCCTGAAAGTAGTTCTCCGATGGGATTGGTTGCACGGTGATGGCAGTGACCCACTTGACGCTGCGAGCCCCGATGTATCCCGGCACCACGACGCGCACCGGGCCACCGTGGGCGCGGGGAAGCGGTTCGCAATTCATCTCCCAGGCCAGCAGCACTTCCTGCGACATGGCCTTGGTCAACGGGATGGAGCTGCCGTAGGACTGGACGGGGACGGCCTCCGGCGCCACATCGGGGGCATTGAACGCCACGTGCAACGGGTCGTCCCGGTGGGCTCCTGCCGCGTCGAGGACGTCGGCCAACCGGGCGCCACGCCATTCCGCGGTCGAGATCGCGCCGTGGGCCCAGGGCTCTTTGCCGGGTATCGGGCGCACATTCAGTAGTTCAGCGCGCCGGTTGCCGGCGCATGCCAGGGTGGCGACCACCGAGTGGGCTTTGAACCCGTCGGTCAATTGGTCGTACGTCAAGGTCAGCGGGTTGTCTACCCGGCCGCCAACCGCCAGGCGCCACTGCGGGGGCGCGATGTCGGGAAACGGACCGTGATTGCGGCTGTAGAAGGCATCCACCTTGGTGATCTCGGCTCCGGCCAGGACCGAGGCGGGCGGCTCAGCGTTGAACGGCAACCGGCCGCGCACAATCATGTCGCGCCGCTTCCCCCACATCATGATCCGCCCACCACCCCGAACTGGCATACCTTCCAGGATCGTCGTCTCGCGGTCAGATGTCGTCAGTGCTGACGTCCACTCACGCTTACCGCCAGCAACTAAGTGCTAATTCGTATTCTCGCCAGGAGCCTCGGGCGTGGTGGTTTGTAGCGCTATGCTCGGAGCAATTGGCCGAGGGGTGATCGCAATGGGTGAGCAACCGCGGGTACGGATTATTAGGTTCGATGTGGCTGATGGCCGAATTCGATCAGCTGGCAACTCGTCGTGAGCTGTCCCCGACGATCGCGGCGGAGTTGGCCGCCGCGGGGTTCGAGGATGCCCGGGAGATCGGGTTCGGAGGCTTTGGGGCGGTCTACTGCTGCCAGCAGCGCTCGCTGGACCGGACCGTCGCGATCAAGGTGCTCACTACCGACCTCGACCCGGACAACCTCGAACGCTTCCTGCGCGAGCAGCGCGCAATGGGAAAATTGTCCGGGCATCCGAACATCGTCAACATCTTTCAGGTCGGCGCAACGAAGTCGGGTCGGCCCTACATCGTGATGCAATATCACTCACGCGGCTCCCTGACCGCACGGATTCGCGATGCCGGACCGCTCCGCTGGGAGGAAGCGCTTCACATCGGAGTCAAGGTGGCCGGTGCTCTCGAGTCAGCGCACCGGCTCGGCACCCTGCATCGCGATGTGAAACCGGCGAATATCCTGCTCACCGACTACGGCGAACCCCAGCTGACGGATTTCGGCATCGCGCGAATTGCGGGCGCGTTCGAGACCCGCACGGGTGTCGTCACGGGATCGCCCGCGTTCACTGCCCCTGAGGTACTCCAAGGCCAGGCTCCGGGGCCGCCCGCCGACGTCTACAGTCTGGGCGCCACGTTGTTCTGCGCGCTCACCGGGCACGCTGCCTTCGAGCGCCGCAGCGGTGAGCAGGTAGTCGCCCAGTTCTTAAGGGTGACAAGGGAACCGGCTGCCGAACTGCACGGGGTGCAGGTTCCCGATGACGTGCGCGCCGCGGTCGAGCACGCGATGGCGGGCAGCCCCGGCGATCGGCCCGCGACGGCCGCGCAGATCGGTGACGAACTCAGACGCGCCCAGCGTCGCAACGGTCTGGCGACCGACGACATGGCCGTCCCCGGCGACACCGGCGCGGATCGTCGCGGTGCGCGTAGCCCCGCCACGGTGGCAGTTGCGGGTCCGGTGGATGCGCCGGTGCGGGTGGTCGTGGCTGAGGACGATGTCCTGCTCCGCGAGGGGTTGGCGAGCCTGCTGGACCGTTCCGGTTTCGACGTCGTGGGGCAGGCCGGCGATGGCGCCCAGCTGCTCGGTCTGGTCCGCGACAAGACGCCCGAGCTGGTGGTGACCGACATCCGGATGCCGCCGAGCAACACCACCGAAGGCCTCGACGCGGCACGGGTGATCCGCGACGAGCTGCCCGACACCGCCATCCTGGTGCTCTCCGCCCATGTCGACGTGGAGCACGCGATGGAGCTGCTGGCCAGCGGACGCAGTATCGGGTACCTGCTCAAGAGCCGGGTCACCGACGTAGCCGACTTCATCGACACATTGCAGCGAATCGCCAGGGGCGCCTCGGTGGTGGACCCCGCGCTGGTGCAGGAATTGGTGTCGGCCCGACGCCGTGATGACCCACTCGCTGATCTCAGCGCGCGCGAGCAGGAGGTGCTGGCCCTGATGGCTGAGGGTCGTTCCAACGCCGGCATCGCCCATCGCCTCTGGGTCACCGGGGGCACCGTCGAAAAGCACGTTCGCAGCATCCTGACGAAGCTGGACCTTCCGGAGACCGGCGACGACCATCGCCGCGTGCTCGCGGTCATCGCCTTCCTCGAAGCCCGCTGACGCGTTGTTGCCCAACGTTCTGTCGCTTGCGAGCGGCGGGTGTCAGCGGCCGCCGCGAAGCCCGCCGTGGCCTCCGATCAGATACGGCATGTCTCCGTAGGGATAAAAGCTGACAGGAGGCGGGGCGTTGTTGATCTGAACATTGCCGGGCGACTGGCAGATGCTTCCCGAGCCGCTCCCGCTGCACTGCTGAGCCGCGGCTGCCGTCGGTGCGGCCGCGATGGCGACCGCGGCGGCACCTGCCACCAACAGCGGTGCGACGTAGTTGAGTTTGATTCGCATGGTGGTGACTCCTTAGGTGCTGGTAGCCATAAACTGGCTCACTCCAGAATCGCCCTTCAGCGAGCCGATGTCGTCCCCGCTGCCATCCATCCGTGCTCCCACCAACCGCACTCTCCCGCTACCAGTTAGCACTACGCCCGGCCGGTCGCTCTGCCCGCGATCGCCGTGCGCCTAGGAGGCAGCGTGCAGTGGCGTGGTGATGACGGAAGTGGCCCGCGGATCGAGTTCAAAGAGTTCTCTCAGCGCGTCGGCGTAGGCTTCGCCGCCCTCAGTCCTTGCGAGTTGCTGGACCCGGACGGTGGGCGCATGCAAGAGCTTGTCGACCACGCGGCGCACAGTGCCTGCGAGTTCTGCACGGACTGCGGGATCAAGTCCTGGTAGCCGACCATCCAGCCGCTGTAGCTCGACCTCCGTCACGTCAGCGGCCCACGTGCGCAGCGCTGCTACCGTCGGAATCACCTCGGCTGTGCGCTGGGCGAGCAGATAACTGTGCACTTCCTGCGCGACGAGATGCTGGGCGGCCTCCACTGTGCCGGGCGTGCCGCGCCGCTCCAACCGGCGGGCCAAGCTGGCGAGATCCAGCAGGGTCACAGCAGCCATGTCACCCACTGCCGGCTCGACGTTACGGGGCATCCCCAGGTCGCACACCACCAGCGGTCGCTGCCTGGGCTCGATTTGCTCGGTACCGAGCACCGTGTCGCTGGCCGCGGTGCAGCAGATCACCAGGTCCACGGTGGCAAGGGCGGCGCCCAGACGGTTCAGGGGTACAACACGGGCCGGGGTGCCGTCGGCCTCGCACCGCGCGGCCAGCCGCCGGGCGCTGTCCTGAGTGCGATTGCCGAGGACTATCTCGGCGACCCCAGCCCTGCGTAAGCTCGCCGCGGCCATGCCGCCAAGAGAACCGGCGCCGAGCACCAACGCCCGGCGGCCAGCGAGGCCCGTCGCGTCCGGGCCGGCCAACGAAACTGCCGCCGCCGCAAGGGCTTCGGAGAGCACCGACGCCGCCTCGTCGTCGACCTCGGTCTCGGTGTGGACACGCTTGCCGACCCGCAGCGCCTGTTGCGCGACTTCGTGCAGGGTGCGCCCAACGGTGCCCGCCTGACCGGCGCTGGCGTATGCCTTGCGCAGTTGACCAAGAATCTGCGGCTCCCCAACGACCATGGAGTCGAGCCCGGCGGCCACCGAGAACAGATGTTCCACGCCCGCCGCTGCGTAGTGCACATAGAGATGTTCGGTCAGGTCGTCCAGCGTCATCGCGCACTGGTCGGCCAGTACCTCGGTTATTTCGGCGAGCCCGCCGTGAAAGGCGGTCACCACTGCATAGACCTCCACCCGGTTGCAGGTGGACAGCAGCATTGCTTCGGTCACGTGTTGGCGCTCGAGCAGCCTGAGCAATACCTTGCCAACATCCGTGCACGACAACGTGACTCGCTCCAGCGTGTCGAGTGTTGCGCTGCGGTGGGACAGCCCCACAACGAGAAGACTCATCGGTGGACCCGTCCCCTTCCGTGCGGTGTTGGGCTTCAGTGACGCACCGAGTCAGACTCCGGTCCGCGCTTCCCTTCCCATGATCGCGTCCAGAGACCTGGCATGTCTGCACCGCCAGCGCTGACCTTCGCTACGGGCCAGCTAGAACCCGAGGATTACCGCCAGCGGCCAGAGCACCTGCAGCGAGCGTCGTCCGGACCTATCATGGTGACGGCCAGCCGCCGCGCGTACACCGCCAGCGAGGCATCAGCAGGGCGCGCGATCGGTGGGTCGGGTCGAGGTTGATGGATCAATGAATTCGTGGGGCGACGTCCCCGCCAGCGTTCGGCGGGCGCGGGAACGGTTCCTGTCCGCGGGGTGGCTCGATGAGGACACCCCGCGCTCCGACGTGTGGGAATCGTGGCGTCGATCGCAGGCCCTTGGCGTGCACCCAGACCGGTTCGACCTGCCATTCGTCCGGGAGCCGAATACCGACTCACCGCTGACCAGCGCGGCTTCGCCAGTGCTCCACCAACTCGCCGACGACCTGACTGCGCAGTCGGTGAGCGTCATCCTTACCTCGGCCGACGGCGTGGTCCTGCAACGTGTGGCGTCAAATTCGACGATCATGAACGCGCTGGACACCGTCCGGCTGGCGCCCGGCTTCAGCTACGCCGAGGAGTTTGTCGGCACCAACGGGATCGGCACAGCGCTGGAGACCGGACGGCCCACGTTCATTCGCGGCGACGAGCACTACGTAGGGACGCTGGGCCGGCTCGCGTGCGCCGGGGTGCCGATACGCGATCCGCTGACACGAAGAATCGTCGGCGTCGTCGATCTCACCTGCTGGGCCGGCCAGTCCGATCCACTGCTGTTCGCACTGGCCAAGAGTGCGAGCAGCCAGATAGCGGACCGGATGAGCGCGCTGGCCCATGAGAGTGAGACGGCTGTTCTTGAGGCCTATCTGGAGCAGGTTCGACGATTTCCATTGGGCGTCCTGGCGATCGGCGGGGAGGTTGTGCTGATGAACCGCCACCTGCGGCAGACACTCGACGCCAACGACCAGATGGCGCTGCTTGAGCATGCTTCGGATCTGCTCCCGAATACGGTGGCCAGAACTGTGGTGGCTGCCTTGCCCAGCGGCAACTCCGTCAAGATCACCGTCGTCGAGCGCGCCGCGACGCGTGGCGGCCGGACCAACGCCGTCTTCCATGTCCACCTCGCTGCTGATGCGACCGCGGACCGGCTCGGGTTTGGTGAGCAACCCGAGCGATTGGTCGCGGCAAGCCACGACGCCCTGGGCATGCTCGCGCAGCAACAGGCCTCGCTGCGACGGGTTGCGACACTGGTCGCACGATCGGTCAGCCCGTCCGAGGTGTTCTCCGCGGTTGCAGACGAGTTGGCTCGGTGCCTGGATGTGCACCACTGCACTCTGGTGCGGTACGAGCCGGGCGGCGCGGCCCTGCTGCTCGCGGGTCGCCACGAGCCGGGGTTGAAGAAGATGTGGGTCGGTGAGCGCTTCTCCCTGGACGGCGACAACGTCGCGGCGAGGGTGTTCCGCACCGGCCATACCGCCCGGATGGACAGCCACGACGATGCTCCCGGTCCCGTGGCCGCGGCCATCCGTATCCTGGGCGTCCGCTCTGCAGTCGGAGCGCCGATCATCGTCGACGGCCGGCTGTGGGGCGCTGCGGTCGTTGGCTCCACCCGACCTGAGCCGCTGCCCCCGGACACCGAGGCGCGAGTGGGGGACTTCACCGATCTCGTCGCGACCGCGATCGCCAACGCCGAAGCCCGCGCGCAGCTCACCGCGTCTCGGGCCCGGATCGTGGCGGCGGCAGATGATGCCCGCCGACGCTTGGAACGCGATCTGCACGACGGTGCCCAACAGCGGTTAGTCTCGCTCGGGCTCGAACTCCGCACGGCGGAGGCATCGGTACCGCCAGAACTGCACCAGCTCAAAGGACAGATTTCTCACCTCGTGGCGGGTCTGGCGGGCGTCTCGGAGGAGCTGCACGAGATCTCGCGCGGGATCCATCCAGCGATCTTGTCCAACGGACTGGGCCCGGCGCTCAAAACGCTCGCCCGCCGCTCCACCGTCCCCGTCCAGCTGGAACTCGCTGTTGAGCGGCAGCTACCGGAGTCTGCCGAAGTGGCCGCCTACTACGTGGTCTCCGAGGCTCTCACCAACGCGGCTAAACACGCTCGAGCATCCGAGGTCGACGTGTGCGTGGACACCGACGGCGCGAACCTTCGCCTCATGATACGAGACGACGGCATCGGGGGAGCTGATGTGCGCAAGGGCTCCGGCCTGATCGGGCTGACAGACCGCGTCGAGGCCCACGGCGGCCAAATGACGATCTCGAGTCAGACCGGACGCGGGACGTCACTGCTCGTCACGATCCCGATCAAAGTCGAGTGATCCCTGACGGCGGCCTGCGCCCTATTCGGGCCAGCTGTTTTTGAGGATGATGTCGACGAAGTCGTCTCGGACGAATGAGTCGTCGAAGCTGGCGAGGACGTCGGCGTTGACGTTGCCGAACGTGGTGTGCGGGCGGTGCACGTTCCCATCGGTGAACGCCTGAAGGATCCGGCGTTTGAAGTCCGGCCGCGGATGAGCGGCGGTGACGGCGGCAAGTGTCTCCGCGGGCAGGTCGTCGCGGCCGATGCCTAGAACGTCGGTTTCGACGCCCGCGGTGACCAGAGCGATCTCGGGGTCCAGGAATTCGGGCACGCCCGGGGTGGTGTGCAGCGCGATGCTCAGCCACACCGTGCGGGCGGCGGCCTCGTCCACACCGTGGTGAAGCAGGAAGTCTCGGGCCGCGTTGGCCCCGTCGACCTCGAACCGCAGCGTCGAGGTGCGGTAGGGCTGGGTCAGCCCGATGTCGTGAAACATGGCGCCTACGTAGAGCATCTCGAGGTCCGGCTCGAGGCCGCGGCGGCGGCCCTGCAACGCCCCGAACAGGAACACCCGGCGGGAGTGATCGAAGAGCAGATCATCCTCGGCATCACGGACCAGCGCGGTGACATCCCGCACCAGCGGAGTATCGGGGATGGTGATTCCGGCGATGGTTAGGCCATCGGACACCGGGGACACCGGGTGAAGTCCGGCATCGGTCATTGTCTTGGTGTGCTTGGTATGTGTCATTCGCGGTGCCTCTCGGTGGATGGAGCAGTTCGGCCGGGGCGATCACGTGTCGCCGCGCGGCGTCGACCATGAACACCAAAAGAACGCCTTCATCATCGCCATCTCAGATGGTCGGTGTCGTCACCGCTGGCGCCCATCAACGCTCCCGGCAGCGGTATTCCGCGGGTACCTGCCAGCTGCAACGAATCGTCGGGAACTGTCAATCGAGGCGTGGGGCCGCGGGGCTTGAACTGCACCTACGCGGGGCGCACTCTTTACCTACGGGCTGGTCCGTTTTGCGGAGGAGTCCCGACGCCGTGACGGAAGGTTCCAATGGGCCACATTGACTTGGATAGACGCTCGCTACTGCTTGCACCATTACTGGTCGCGGCGGTCACCGGGTGTGAACGGTCTATGAGTACCGCGCACGCCGCTCCTCCCGATCCAAATGAAACATTCGTGCTGCCGTACGACAGAATGGCGTTTGAGCCGTGGGGTAACTTGCCGCCGGGAAGTGGCGAAATGGCAATGCTTTGCGGCGATTTCAACAAGCCGGGCCCGTACCTCGTGATGATGAAGTGGAATCCTGGCTGGTTCAGTTCACCCCATACATACGCAACCGACCGGACCTGCGTCGTCGTTTTTGGCACATGGTGGGTCAACAGTGGAAACGATTTCTTGCCGCAAGATGCAGCTCCCGTTGGGCCGGGCGGATATGTGAAACGCACTGCGCGGACGCCACATTACGACGGGGTGCTGCACGCTCAACCCGATCCGGCGGTGATCGCCATCTTCGGTGTCGGCCCTGTTGACATTCAGTTGGTCGACCCGACAAAGCCACCGTGGCGGCAGGTGTGAAGGTGACTCCCACCGGCGTGATCAGTCTCGGACGGCGTGTCGCGTCGCCCGCGCGGAGAAGGGACTTCCGATGACAGACGGCAAGGTACCCATCGTGGGTGATCTGCTCGGGCAGGGTGAGCCGGGCCGTCCCGCGGTGGGGCTAGGGCCGAATGTTGTTGGTGAGTTCTCCCA
>JAOPWF010000357.1 GCA_025965815.1 Mycobacterium sp. | reverse complement strand
TAGCGCTAGGGATCAACATTCATCCCAGTCGGCAGCAGTGCTCACCGGCCAGCGGCTCGCTAATCAGCGTCGCGCGGACAAGAGCTCAAACCCGACAACGCCACGCCGATCGCTCCCATTAGTCGGCGATCGCCGCCATCATCGTGGGTGCGGATCTCTGAGTATTGATATCCCGCGACCTAGCAAAGAGAGTCCAGCGTGAACCGATTGGGGCGGTCCAGCGTGTCACAAGTGGCCCATCCAATATCGGAGGAATGCCATGAAACGGACCATCATCTTGCCAGCCTTGATCACCGCGTTCGTCGCGCTGTCGCCCGCCGGCGTTGCCCTCGCCGACAACCCACACAGCCCAGCCAACCCCACCGGACCCGCCACCGGCCAACCGAGCCAGTCAGAAACGGTCGCGCCGCCAGGTCACAGCAGCGGCGGGTTCGTGAATGTTGCGTCGCAGCATTACGCCGGCGAGGTGCTCAATCCGAATAGAGGCAATACAGCCAAGGCCGTGAGCCAGTACGACGTCGCCGGCTTCCAGTGGGCACAGCACCACCCGGCCCCCTAGTAAGTAAGGCGCTACGCCCTCACCTCCCGTCCAACAGGTCGGCCAGTTCGTTGGGCAATCGTTCCGTCTCGGGCGACATGTCGGTGTTCATGCGCCGAACCCGCGCTCGCCGATTCCATCGCCGCGCCCTCTCCGAATCCTCTACGGCACAGTATCTTCGGTTGTTGAAATCGACGAGTGCCCGAGCAGCACGCTCCGACAGCAAGCGACCACCGGACCGCGTTGGCCCGGTGGTCGCTTGGCTCATCGCATCGCCGAGGGTCAATACCGCCCGTCGTCTTTAAGCTGGCGGTTCCGGATGGAGACCGAGGTAGGGGGGCGGCGAACCGGGCGACGCTGGCTGCTTAACGTGCGTGGGCTGGCCCACCCCTCGTTTCGCAGACCAGACCAACAGAACCCGGCCCGCCGCTGGCACGAATTTTCCCACAGCAGTCGGCCTGCCACCTGGAGGGTGACGGGCCGACGTGATCGGTGTTCAGTACGGGTCAGGTCCGAACTTGTCGTCGGCCTCGGCCTCGGCCTGATCGCGGGCGGCGATCCAGCTCAGCCCGGACTGGTGCAACTCGTAGGTGCGCTGCCGCACCCAGCCGGGGCGAGGATCCAACGTCCTGATCGCCTCGGGGAGGCGGGCGTCAGAGCAGGCTGGCCACGCAGTCCCGGTTCAGGCATTGGGTCTCGTAGTCTGACCGGACCGCGTGGGCCGATTGGGCGGTATAGAGATAGGTCGTCCTACCTGCGAGCCGATGTCCGCACAGGTTTCAGAGCTCGTTGGTCCAGGACCAAGGGGTGGAATCATTCATGGGGTGCCCTTTCGCAATTCGGAGAACAACGGTGCGTGGGCTGAACTCTCATGATACCTGAATCGGCCGCAGGTGGCCCCCTGTGGACACAATTTGGACACAGTTACAGATAAGTTTTGTTAACTACGGTTGTGTGTTTTAGCACTCCGTCACCATCGAAACAGCCTGAACTGCAACGTGATTCGCCTTTGCAAGGCAGATGTCAGGAGTTCGAATCTCCTAGGCTCCACAAGATCTAACATTCGACAACATTGAGCGCGAGCCCACCGCGCGACGTCTCCTTGTACTTGTCCTGCATATCGGCGCCGGTGTCCTGCATCGTCTTGATCGCGGTGTCCAGGCTGACGTGATGAGTTCCGTCGCCGCGCAACGCCATTCGGGCCGCGGTGATCGCCTTGACCGACGCGACGGCGTTGCGCTCGATGCACGGAATCTGCACCAGTCCCCCGACCGGGTCGCAGGTCAGGCCGAGGTTGTGTTCGATCCCGATCTCGGCGGCGTTCTCCACCTGCGCCGGTGTGCCCCCCATGACCGCGGCCAGTGCCCCGGCCGCCATCGAGCAGGCCGAACCCACCTCCCCCTGGCAGCCCACCTCGGCACCGGAGATCGAGGCGTTGGCCTTGAACAGCATGCCGATCGCGCCCGCCGTCAACAGAAACTCGACGACGCCGTCATCGTCGGCGCCCGGTACGAAGCGTTGGTAGTAGTGCAACACGGCAGGTATGATTCCCGCGGCGCCGTTGGTCGGCGCCGTCACCACCCGGCCGCCGGCGGCGTTCTCCTCGTTGACCGCCAGGGCGTAGAGGTTACCCAGTCCATCGCGTACAACGGGTCGTCCGGATCCGCGTCCAGCGCGTGGGCCAGCAAAGCCGCCCGACGGCGCACCTGCAGTGGACCGGGCAGCATCCCGTGTGCCGAGAGGCCGGCGTCCACGCATTCGCGCATCCGCGACCAGATCCGCAGCAGCGCGGCGCGCGGATCGGGCTCCCGCCCCAGGGCCCGTTCGTTGCGTGCCATCAGCTCGGCGATGCTGCACGAGTGCGCCGCCGTCAGCGCGACCAGTTCCGCGGCGCTGCCGAACGGATGGGGAACGACAACGGTGTCCGCGGGGGGCGCGGCGGCCTCGTCCTCATCGACGACGAAGCCGCCGCCGACCGAGAAATAGGTCCGGCGGCTCACTACTGCGCCGTCGTCGCCGGTCGCCGTGAAGACCATGCCATTGCTGTGAAAGTCCAACGTGCGCAACGACATCACGATGTCATCGGCCACGTCGAAGGCGATCGGACGGGCTCCGTCGGCCAGCAGCCGGCGCCCGCGGCGGATCTCCTCGACGCGTTCTCGGCCGGCGGCCGGGTCGAGCGTCTCGGGCCGGTTGCCCTCGAGCCCAAGCAGCAATGCACCGACGGTGCCGTGTCCGGCGCCGGTGGCACCGAGCGAGCCGTACAGCTCGACACGGATGCGGGTCAGCTCGGCGAGCAGACCGTCCTCGGCGAGATGACCGACGAACCGCGTCGCGGCGCGCATCGGCCCGACCGTGTGCGAGCTCGACGGGCCGATGCCGATCGAGAAGAGGTCGAAGACGCTGACGGACATCAGAGGGGATTCAGCTCGCGGCCTGGCAAACCGGTTCGGCTAGGGCCTTGGCTCGACGTCGACGCTGGGCGGGCGCGGCGACGGGTCTGGTTTCGACGAGCGCCGAACGACCGAGAAGGCGACCGCACCCCCGGCGAGCGCTACCACCCCGACCGCCGCCAGCAGCCACGGCCGTCGCCGGTGCTTCGGGCGCCGCGCCTCCTGCAGCGCCCGGGGCAGGCCGGCCACCACTTCCTGGGCGGCGGCAAGCTCTTTGGCTATGGTCTCTCCCCCGAAATCGGGAGGTACCCCCAGCGCCGCCGCGAGCTCCCGTGCCAGCTTGCCCTTGCGGTAGCGTCTGCGCGCACTTGCGGCCGTCGCCTGGGCCGAGTAGACGCCGAGCCCGAGGGCGCCCCGGGTGATGTCGACCGGGCCGACCGCGGAATAGGTCAGACCACGGGTCAAACGCTCCCTCGGGGTCAATCGACTGTCCGACTTCGAACTCACTTCCCACCTCTTTCGCGGCCATTCGGTGAACGGACCTCAAGATTGCCACTAACGCGATGTCGGCGGGGCGGATGCGCACCGGCGCCCCGGTCACAATCCGGCGGCGGTCCGCTTGGGGGCAGGCGCGAGCGGGCCAGGATCGCTGTAGTGGCACACTGTGATGCCGTGACCACCAGCCCCATTCAGACCGCCACCGCCACGCTGCACACCAACCGCGGCGACATCAAGATCGCGCTGTTCGGTAACCATGCCCCCAAGACCGTCGCCAACTTCGTCGGCCTGGCGCAGGGCACCAAGGACTACTCCACCGAGAACGCCTCCGGCAGCAGCTCCGGCCCGTTCTACGACGGCGCCGTTTTCCACCGCGTCATCGACGGCTTCATGATCCAGGGCGGGGATCCGACCGGCACCGGCCGCGGCGGACCCGGTTACCAGTTCGGCGACGAGTTCCACCCCGAGCTGCAGTTCGACAAGCCGTACCTGCTGGCCATGGCCAACGCCGGCCCCGGCACCAACGGGTCGCAGTTCTTCATCACCACCGGCAAGACGCCACACCTCAACCGAAAGCACACCATCTTCGGTGAGGTCGTGGACCCCGAGTCGCAGAAGGTCGTCGACGCGATCGGGACGACGGCCACCGACCGCAGCGATCGGCCGACCGAGCCGGTGGTCATCGAGTCGATCACGGTGTCCGAGTAGCGGGCCGCCACTCCAAGTCAGCTGCCGGCGTAGCCGGCGGCAGTCAGGGCGTCGAGGACGTCCAGCGGATCGGCGCCGAGGTCCCAGCGGGTGAAGACCAGCAGCCGATCGTCCGCGGTGTCGATCTCCAGCAGACGGACCTTGCGCGCGATACGGCGGAATTCGGTGATCCGTATGATCTTGATGTCGGTGCGACGCAGCACCTGCGTCCGGAACCAGCCGCGAACCACCAGGCCCTCGGGACTAATTGCCAACTTCGGGCGTGCCCGCCACGAGAGGCTTGCAAACACAAGCAGTCCCAGCCCGGCAATGCCGGCCAGCACACGTCCCGGCGCATCTGTGACTAGGGTCACAGCAGCGATAGCCAATATGAGTCCGGCTATGCCGCAACCTGCGATTCCGATCGGCGGCGGGCCCCACTCAGTTTGCTGCATGGGGTTCCACGAGGCTCTTACCGCTGCTAATGAGGTTATCCACAGGTGCTATCAACAATGGGGATGAATCACA
>JAOPWF010000305.1 GCA_025965815.1 Mycobacterium sp. | reverse complement strand
CTCTCGCATAAGGTTTCCCAGCCGGTGCGGCAGTATTCGCAGCTGCCGCAGGCCGACCACAGCCAGGCGGTGCCGACCTTGTCGCCGCTCTAGAGGTCGTTCACCCCGTCACCGAGTGCGACGACGGTGCCGTAGCCCTCGTGGCCGGGGACGAATGGTGGCTGCGGCTTTACCGGCCAATCACCATGCGCCGCATGCAGATCAGTGTGACAGACACCTGAGGTCTCCAGTTTCACCAGAGCCTCACCGTAGCCGGGGGTGGGCAGTTCGAGATCGGCAATCTCCAGCGGGGCGCCGAATTCGGTGACCACCGCGGCGCGCATGGTGTCGGTCGGGGTATCCAGTGTGATGGGTGAATCAAGGGTGTGTGTCATTGCTTCTTTCCAATCGTGAGTGTGCTTGAGGGACCGGGTTGCTGGGTCGTGCTCAGAAGAACCCTTGCGCCTTATCGCTGTAGGAGACGAGCAGGTTCTTGGTCTGCTGGTAGTGGTCGAGCATCATCTTGTGGTTCTCACGGCCGATGCCGGACTGCTTGTAACCGCCGAACGCCGCGTGCGCGGGATAGGCGTGGAAGCAGTTGGTCCAGACCCGGCCGGCCTTGATGTCGCGCCCGGCCCGGTAGGCGGTATTGCCGTCGCGGCTCCACACGCCGGCACCCAGCCCGTAGAGGGTGTCGTTGGCGATGCCGATCGCATCGTCGTAGTCCTTGAACGACGTTACGGCTACCACCGGTCCGAAGATCTCCTCCTGGAAGACGCGCATCTTGTTGTTGCCTTCAAAGATGGTCGGCTGCATGTAGAAGCCGCCGGACAGGTCGCCACCCAGTTCGGCGCGCTCCCCGCCGGTCACGACGCGCGCGCCCTCGTCCTTGCCGATCTCGATGTACGACAACACCTTTTCGAGCTGATCGTTGGACGCCTGCGAACCGATCATGGTCTCGGTGTCCAGCGGGTCGCCCTGGCGGACAGCCTTGGTGCGGATCGCCGCCAACTCCAGGAACTCGTCGTAGATGTCGGCCTGGATCAGCGACCGCGACGGGCAGGTGCAGACCTCGCCCTGGTTCAGGGCGAACATAGTGAACCCCTCCAGCGCCTTGTCCTGATAGTCGTCGTGGGCGGCCATCACATCGGAGAAGAAGATGTTCGGGCTCTTGCCGCCGAGCTCCAGGGTGACGGGAATCAAGTTCTGCGAGGCGTACTGCATGATCAGCCGGCCGGTGGTGGTCTCCCCGGTGAACGCAATCTTGCCGATCCGGTTGCTCGACGCCAGCGGCTTACCCGCTTCCACGCCAAATCCGTTGACCACGTTGAGCACACCCGCGGGCAGCAGGTCACCGATCAACGACATCAGGTACAGGATCGAGACCGGGGTCTGCTCGGCTGGCTTGAGGACGACGGCGTTACCAGCCGCCAGGGCCGGGGCGAGTTTCCAGACGGCCATCAGGATCGGGAAGTTCCACGGGATGATCAGGCCCACGACGCCCAGCGGCTCGTGGAAGTGATAGGCCACGGTGTCCTCATCGATCTGCGAAAGCGACCCCTCCTGGGCACGGATCGCGCCCGCGAAGTACCGAAAGTGATCCATCGCCAACGGGATATCCGCGTTCAGTGTTTCCCGCACAGGTTTGCCGTTGTCCCACGACTCGGCGACCGCGATGGACTCGAGATTCTCCTCGATGCGGTCTGCGATCTTGTTCAGGATCACTGCCCGCTCGGCCGCTGAGGACTTGCCCCAAGCCGGCGCCGCCGCGTGAGCCGCATCCAGGGCACGCTCGACATCGGCCTCATCGGACCGAGCGACCTCGCAGAACACCTGGCCGTTAACTGGCGTCGCGTTCTCGAAGTAGCGGCCCTGCACGGGCGCGACCCACTCGCCGCCGATGTAATTGTCATATCTGGGCTGAAAGGACATCAACGAACCCTCAGCACCGGGTCGCGCGTAAATGGTCATGGTCTATCGCTCCTACCGTATTGCGCGACAAGAATGTGTCGGTCGTCAAGTGCATAACGCTATGCCAGGGCAAGCAACCGCCAATGGGGTCCAAAGACCCTTCATCGCCGACAGAGGTCCTCAAACGATGGTTCTGTAGCCAGGTCGTTGTCTACGGGTTCCACCGAACAAGCATCGAGTTCCGCTGCGACATAAAAAGACTGCTTCGCTACCGGTCGATCGCCACGTTCATTGACGGGCCCGGCGCAGCTTTGATGACTTATGGCCGACGGGCAGGGCCTAAAGGCTCCATTGGTCTTCCGTCAAGATGCATACATTCCAATAGACCCGGAATGATCGTGGCCGGTGCCCATCAAGGCGAGGACGAGCAATGTCCAACAACACAATGCATTCGGGATACTCGTCGACGTCGAACAACGCCGAAATCGGCGAGTATCGGGGGTGCTTCAACGCAAGCATCGAAGATCCGGCGACTTTCTGGGCACATGCCGCGCAGGCAGTGTCTTGGATCCATGAGCCGCGGCGTGTCCTCGACGACTCCAATCTACCGCTTTGCCGTTGGTTTCCCGACGGCGCTCTGAACACCTGCGCGAACGCGTTGGATCGGCATGTTGTCGGCGGCCGCGCCAATCAAGCCGCGCTGATCTACGACTCCCCGGTGACCGGCTCGCAACTTACCTACACGTACGGCGAGCTCCTCGACGAGACAGCGCGGTTCGCGGGGGTGCTCCGCGGCCTGGGCGTGGGCAAGGGCGACCGGGTGGTGGTGTACATGCCGATGATTCCGGAGGCGGTCATCGCGATGCTGGCGTGTGCCCGGATCGGTGCGGTGCACTCGGTGGTGTTCGGCGGTTTTGCCCCCCACGAACTCGCTACCCGGATAGACGATGCCCGGCCGACGGTCGTTGTGTCGGCCTCCTGCGGGATCGAACCGTCCCGCATAGTGGAGTACAAGCCGATGCTCGACGCCGCGATCGACGCCGCGGAGCATCCACCGCGGCACTGCGTCATCGTCCAGCGGGATCGGCTGCGGT
Organism: Mycobacterium sp.; assembly: GCA_025965815.1. Lineage (GTDB taxonomy): Bacteria > Actinomycetota > Actinomycetes > Mycobacteriales > Mycobacteriaceae > Mycobacterium. Next base: position 7,838 of record JAOPWF010000305.1, on the reverse strand, counting down.
GCGGGCTGACCGCGGGCCGCGACCTGGACTGGCACGAACTGATGGCCGCCGCAGATCCCGCCGGGCCTGTGCCGGTCGCGGCGACCGACCCGCTGTACGTGCTCTATACCTCGGGCACGACGGGTAAGCCCAAAGGCGTCGTCCGCGACAATGGCGGTCACGCGGTGGCGTTGCTGTGGACCATGCGCCACATCTACGACGTCGGTCCGGGCGACGTGTTCTGGGCCGCCTCAGACGTGGGCTGGGTCGTCGGCCATTCCTACATCGTCTACGCGCCGCTGTTGGTGGGAGCCACGACGGTGCTTTACGAAGGCAAGCCGGTGGGGACACCGGATCCGGGTGCGTTCTGGCGGGTGATCTCTGAGCACGGTGTCAAGGTGCTGTTCACGGCGCCGACCGCGATCCGGGCGATCAGGAAGGAAGACCCGGACGGCGCGCACCTTGCCAACTACGACCTGTCCACTCTGAAATACTTGTTCCTCGCCGGGGAGCGGCTGGATCCCGACACGTACCACTGGGCGTCGCAGAAGCTGGCCATCCCCGTTGTCGATCACTGGTGGCAGACCGAGACGGGGTGGGCGATCGCCGCCAACCCGATGGGGATGGAGCCGCTGCCGTTCAAAGCGGGGTCTCCGACTGTTCCGATGCCGGGCTACGACGTGCAGGTCCTGCATGCCGACGGTTACGGCTGCGAAGCGGGCGAGGAGGGCGTCATCTGCCTCAGACTGCCCCTGCCGCCGGGCACGCTAACGACGCTATGGGGCGACGATGCCCGTTTCGTGGCCTCCTACCTGGCTGAGCACCCCGGGTACTACCTGACCGGTGACGGGGGATACATCGACGAAGACGGGTATTTGTTCGTGATGGGACGGATCGATGATGTCATCAACGTTGCGGGCCACCGGTTGTCGACGGGGGAGCTGGAGGCCGTGCTGGCCGCGCATCCCGCGGTGGCCGAGTGTGCTGTGATCGGCGTCGCCGACGAGATCAAAGGCCAAGTGCCACGCGGTCTGGTCGTGCTGAAGGCCGGCGCCTCGGCTGACGGTCTCGCGGCGCAGCTCGTAGCCGCAGTACGCAACGAGATCGGTGCCGTGGCGTGCTTCAAACTGGTCGATGTCGTTGCCGCGCTGCCGAAGACGCGTTCGGGAAAGATCTTGCGAAAGACGATGCGCGGCATCGCACACGGCAAGGACGAACCCTTGCCGTCGACCATCGAGGACCCATCCGTGCTCCACGCCTTGCGTCCGATACTTCAGCCGTGAGCTCGTAAAGGGAGGACCCAAGTATGAACGCACCGACTATTCCGGTTACCGACAACGTGGCCGATCTCGATTGCGGAACCACCGAGAATGAGTTTCCAAATGGTGATGATCTCGCGATTTCCCGAGCCACTGATTTCTACAGCCTGGATGAACTGCTGACCGACCGGGAACGCAAGATGCGTGATCGGGTCCGGCTGTGGTGCGATACGGAGGTGGCACCGGCCGCTGCCGATTATTGGGAGCGGGCCGAGTTCCCGGTCGAACTGGCCAAGGGCTATGGGCGACTCGGCATTGCCGGCGCCTCGATCGTCGGGAACGGTTGCCCCGGGATGTCGTTCCTCGCCGAGGGTGTAATCGCCGCCGAACTGGCCCGCGGCGATGGCAGCATCGCCACCCTGAACGCCGTACATTCCGGGCTCGCGATGACGACTATCGCGATGCTCGGCTCCGACGAGCAGCAGGCCCAATATCTGCCACGGATGGCGACCTGTGAAATTCTCGGCGCCTTTGCGCTGACCGAACCCAAGCACGGCTCAGACGTGGTTGCGTTGGAAACCCGGGCGCGCCGGCAGGGTGACGAGTGGGTGCTGGACGGGCAGAAGCGGTGGATCGGCAACGGCACCATCGCCGACGTAGTGGTCGTCTGGGCCCGGGACGACGACGGCCAGGTCGGTGCTTTCGTCGTGGAACACTGGGACGGCGCGAAGCACCCGGTCCCCGGGTATCACGCCAGGAAGATCGTCGGTAAAGCAGCGAACCGCGGCGTGTGGCAAGCCCAGATCCGCCTGGACGGGGTGCGGGTGCCCGCCGGTGCTCGTCTGGCGAAAGCCAGGACCTGGGACGACACCAACTACGTGCTGGCCAAGTCGCGGCAGACGGTGGCCTGGGAGGCTCTGGGCCACGCGGTCGCCGCCTATGAGGCAGCAGTCACCTATTCGCTGCGACGCGAGCAGTTCGGCCGTCCACTGGCCCGGTTCCAGCTGATCCAGGACAAGCTCGCGCACATGCTCAGCGACATCACCGGCATGCAATTGATGTGCACCCGGATGTCGCAGTTGCAGGGCCAAGGGCGAGTGTCGATCGAACACGCCGCGCTGGCCAAGCTGAACACCGGTGACGGAGCCCGCCGGGTCTGCGCGCTGGCTCGGGATATCTTGGGCGGCAACGGGATCCTGCTCGATCACCACGTCGCCCGGCACCACGCCGACATCGAAGCCGTTTACACCTACGAGGGCACCGACTCCATTCAATCGCTGATCGTCGGACGGGCGATCACCGGGCTCAATGCCTTCCGATGAGCCTGATCAGCCAGGAACCCATTCACCGCAACGCCAGCACGAAGGAGCCCGAAATGACAATCACCAAGGATCCGGTCAGTCGAACGAGCGCTCCCCGAGAATTACTTCCCGACATCAATGACCCAACAGCGGGGTCGGTGGCTATCTCCAGGGAGTTGGCATCCGAGCAGGTCCGGATGATCGCCGATCCGGCACCGCTTGGCCTAGCGGCCTTTGCATTGACCACCTTCCTGCTGAGCTTGGTCAACGCCGGCGTCATGCCCAAAGACACCGAACCGGTCATGCTGGGTGTTGCGCTGGCTTTCGGCGGGATCGCCCAACTCCTCGCGGGGATGTGGGAATTCCGTAAGGGCAACGTCTTCGGGGCCACGGTCTTTTCGGCATATGGCGCCTTCTGGCTGTCCTTCTGGGCCTACGTGACCTTCTACGCTAAAGGCGTTCCGGCCGAACACCACGGAGTCGCGGCCGGTTGGTACCTGATCGGCTGGGCCATCTTCACCAGCCTCATGCTGATCGCCGCATTACGAACGACCGCCGTCCTCGCACTTCTGTTCGCCGTCCTCGACATCACGTTCGTGTTGCTTGCTCTCGGCGCGATCAACAACAGCGCCGGCCTGACCACGACAGGCGGAGTACTCGGCCTCGTCACCGCCGCACTGGCCTGGTACCTATGCGTTGCCGGCGTCACCGCGGCAACATTCGGCAAGCCGATCCTGCCCAACCCACCATTGTTCCGACAGTGAGCTCGGCCCGGTCATTTCTGAACAGCCACCCCTCCCTACGCTCAGCGAAATTCATGGCAGGCCACAACGTTTCATAACGCCGTACTTAGGAGGAATACCATGTCGGTCCCCGTCGAATCGCCATCCAGCACATCGGTCAGGGACAACGTGATCACCACCGCAAGGGTAGTGCTGCCCGCTGAATCCCTTTCCGGTGGAACCGAAGTCAGGGACAAGGTGGTGACCGCCACCGAGGCGGTACGGCTCATTCGCGATGGCGACTCGGTGGTGGTCGAGGGGTTCGTGGGACAGTGCTTCGCCGAGGAGCTGACGCTGGCGCTGGAGCAGCGTTTCCTGCTGACCGGCACCCCCCAAGACCTGAACCTGGTGTTCACCGTCGCCCCGGGCGACCGGCAGGGCCGCGGGCTGGACCGGCTGGCTCACGACGGCCTGATCAAGCGGGCGGTGGGCGGTCACTGGGGTTTGTCGCCGGGGTTGGGAAAAATGGCTGTGGGCAACAAGATCGAGGCGCACAACTTGCCGCAGGGGGTCATTTCTCATCTGTTTCGGGACACCGCCGCCGGCAAGCCGGGCTTGATCACCCGGGTCGGACTTGGCACCTTCGTCGACCCGCGTCATGGCGGCGGCAAGATTAACGAACGGACCACAGAGGACCGCGTCGAACTCCTCACCCTGCACGGTGAGGAGTACCTGTTCTACAAGGCTCTGCAGCTGGACGTCGCGTTCCTCCGCGGCACCACCGCGGACCCCGAAGGGAACATCACCATGGAGCGCGAGGCGCTCACCCTCGAAGCGCTTGCCGTGGCGACCGCAGTCCACAACTCCGGTGGCCTGGTGATCGTCCAGGTGCAGCGGGTCGCCGAGACCGGCAGCCTGAGCGCACGAGAGGTGAAGATCCCCGGTGTACTCGTCGACTGCGTCGTCATCTCGCAACCGGAGCACCACTGGCAGACCTTCGGCACCCCTTACTCACCGGCGCTGAGCGGCGAACTACGTCGGGTCCGCAGCTCCATCGCGCCGATGGACCTGACCGAACGCAAGGTCATCGCCCGCCGTGCCGCCATGGAACTCCGACCCGACAGCGTCGTCAACCTCGGTATCGGACTACCCGAAGGAGTGGCCAACGTAGCGGCCGAGGAGCACATCCTCGAGTACCTGACGCTGACTGCCGAACCCGGGCCCATGGGCGGGATGCCCACCGCCGGACTGGATTTTGGCGCTGCGGTGAACGCGCAAGCAATCCTGGATCAACCGTCGCAGTTCGACTTCTACGACGGGGGAGGGCTGGACACCGCGATCCTGGGGATGGCCCAGGCGGACCGGCAGGGCAATGTCAACGTCAGCCGATTCGGTTCCAGACTGGCCGGCTCGGGCGGATTCATCAACATCAGCCAGAACGCCAAGAAGCTCATCTTCGTGGGGTCCTTCGTCATACCCAGCCGCGGCCGGGTCCAGGACGGCCGACTCGTCATCGCCGACGGACCCGTCTCGCCCAAGTTCCTCACCGATGTCGAGCAGCGGACCTTCAGCGGCGAATACGCCGCCGGCGCGGGTCAGCCAGTGCTGTATGTGACCGAACGGTGCGTGTTCCAGCTCACTGCAGGCGGGCTCGAACTCATCGAGATCGCCCCCTGGGTAGACCTGGAGAAGGACATCCTCGCGCACATCGGTTTCGAGCCCATCATCAAGGGTGAACCGCGATTGATGGACGCCCGGATCTTCGCCGACGGACTCATGGGCCTTAAGGACGACCTGCTGACCGTGCCTCTTGAGGCCCGGTTCGCCTACGACACCGGGCGGAACATGTTCTTCCTCAACATGGAAGGCATGTCGCTGGCCACGCTGGACGAGGTCGAGTCGATTGGCACCGAGATCGAGAAGCGATTGGCCGCCATCGGGAAGAAGGTGCAGATGGTCGTCAACTACGACAACTTCTACCTCGCACCGGATCTCACCGACACCTACGTCACCCTGGTTCGCCGGCTGGCCGAGCAGTACTACGTCGCCGTCACCAGGTACACCACCAGTTCCTTCATGCGGCTCAAGCTCAGCGAGCAGGTCTCCAACCGAGGACTGGCCCCGCACATCTACGAAAGCCGTCAAGAGGCGATGCACTGGAACGGCAAATAGCCACCGCGATGAGTTGACGCAGCGATATGGCGCGGGAGCACTGCCTATCGCGACGTCTTCGCTTGCGTGGTGCCGTTCATGCTGCGGATTGGGCTACGCCTCATGACCAGCCGGGCCGCACGAGTTCCCTGATGCGTGCAGTCACGCCGGGCGTGCCGTTTCATGGGTGAACATTTCGGTAATCTAGCGCCCGTTCCGAATACGTCCACTCAACAAGCAAGAATATCGAAATCAGCTGCACACCAGTGTATTTGGGAGGATTTATAGGATGTTCAATCTCGATGAACGGTAAATCTCGTCCGGCGTGGATCTCAAGTAGACCGGAGCGGTCGGTGCGCCTGTAAGCATGGGCTGATCTGGGTCCGCCGCGCGTGCCTGTGTGCCGCCGAGTAGATCCGAGAGTTCGCCCCGGCTTCGTGCCGATCGGGGCCTGAGGGCCAGCTGCGCCGCTACTTACTGGCCCTGATCGCCTCGAACACGCTTGAATCCAGCAGCGTCGACGTATCGCCGAGTTCACGGCCTTCGGCGACGTCCCGGAGCAGCCGCCGCATGATCTTGCCGCTGCGGGTTTTCGGCAGCTCAGGCACCACGTGGATCTCCCGCGGTCGCGCGATCGGCGAGATCTCGCGGGCCACCTCGGCCCGCAGCTCGTCGATCATCTGTTCGCGCGAGGTGTCGGTGTGGTGGGCCATCAGGATGACAAACGCTACGATGGCCTGCCCAGTGGTGTCGTCAGTGGCGCCGACGACGGCCGCCTCCGCCACCCCCGAGTGACCGACCAGTGCCGACTCCACCTCGGCGGTCGAGATTCGGTGCCCGGACACGTTCATCACGTCGTCGACGCGGCCCAGCAACCAGATGGCGCCGTCCAGGTCATAGCGCGCGCCGTCACCGGCGAAGTACCAACCCTGCTCGGCGAACCGGGACCAGTAGGTCTGCTTGAACCGTTCCGGATCCCCCCAGATGCCGCGCAACATCGACGGCCACGGCTGGTCCAGCACCAGATAACCGGACGCGTGCTCGCCGAACTCGGGGCTGGGCTCGATCAGGTTGCCGTGGTCGTCGACAACGCGTGCGGAAATGCCGGGTAGCGGTGCCATCGCCGAGCCCGGCTTCGCCGTGGTGACACCGGGCAGCGGCGAGATCATCGCCGCTCCGGTCTCGGTCTGCCACCAGGTGTCGACGATCGGGGTTCGGTTGCCCCCGATCGCGTCGCGGTACCACCGCCACGCCTCGGGGTTGATATTTTCGCCGACGGTGCCCAGCAGTCGCAGGCTGGACAGGTCGTGAGCATCGGGGAACTCGCGTCCCCACTTCATGAACGTGCGGATCAGCGTCGGCGCGGTGTAATAGATCGTGACACCGTACTTTTCGATCACCTCGAAATGGCGGTGCTCGTTGGGGGACGCGGGGGTGCCCTCGAAGAGCACCTGGGTCACCCCGTTGGACAGCGGCGCGTAGACGATGTAAGTGTGCCCGGTGATCCAACCGATGTCGGCGGTGCACCAGTACACATCGGTTTCCGGCTTGACGTCAAAGATGTTGTGGTGCGTGTAGGACGCCTGGGTGAGGTAGCCACCGGTGGTGTGTATCACGCCCTTCGGCGCACCGGTGGTGCCCGAGGTGTAGAGCAGAAACAGTGGATGCTCGGCGTCGAACGCTTCGGGGGTGTGCTCGGGTGAGGCGTTCTCGACGGTGTCGTGCCACCACAGATCGCGGCCGTCGGTCCACGGGACGTCGATGCCGGTGCGGCGCACCACCAGGACGTGCTCGATGGAATCTTGCCCACGCACCGCTTCGTCCACCGATTCTTTGAGCGACACCGCCTTGCCGCGGCGGTACTGCCCGTCGGTGGTGATGACCAGCTTGGCCTCCGCGTCGTTGATCCGGGCTCGCAGCGCCGGGGCCGAGTAGCCGGCGAACACCACGGAATGCATGGCACCCAGCCGCGCGCACGCCAGCATCGCCACGATCGCCTCGGGGACCATCGGCATGTAAATGGCGACCCGGTCACCTGCGACCACACCGAGGTCGGTGAGCGCGTTGGCGGCTCTCGACACCTCGGCCAGCAGGTCGGAGTACGTCAGGCTGCGGCTCTCGCCGACCGGCTCACCCTCCCAGTGGATGGCCACCCGATCGCCGTTTCCGGCCTCGACGTGGCGGTCCACGCAGTTGTACGCGACGTTGAGCTTGCCGCCGACAAACCACTTCGCGAACGGCGCCTGCGACCAGTCGAGCACCTCAGTAAACGGCGTCTCCCACGACAGCCTGTCGGCCTGCTTCGCCCAGAACGCCAGCCGGTCTTCCTCCGCCTCGCGGTACAGCTCCGCGGTCGCGTTGGCGTTCTCGGCGAACTCCGGCGGCGGCGGATACGATGACGGGGCTTCGGCGTGCGTTACGGACAT
>JAOPWF010000304.1 GCA_025965815.1 Mycobacterium sp. | reverse complement strand
GCCAACACGCCCCCACCCCCGGCATTGCTGTGATGTCGCTATGAGGCAGGATGGAGACTGCCGTCCCGGGGGTGGTCCGGACGGCTGTCTCATGCGAGGAGTCCGAGGAGTCTGATGGCGGAGCCGGAGCCGAAAAGCACCAACGGCGCCGACGCATCGTCTCCGCAGGACCCGTCGCCGGCGCTCTGGGCGCCCAAATTCCGGCCGAAGTACACCCGGGTGTTGCTCAAGCTCGGTGGCGAGATGTTCGGTGGTGGCGAGGTCGGCCTCGATCCCGACGTGGTGGCCCTGGTGGCCCGCCAGATCGCCGAGGTGGTGCGCACCGGCGTCCAGGTGGCCGTGGTGATCGGTGGCGGCAACTTCTTCCGCGGCGCGCAGTTGCAGCAGCGTGGCATGGAACGCACCCGCTCGGATTACATGGGCATGCTCGGCACGGTTATGAACAGCCTTGCGCTGCAAGACTTCCTGGAGAAGGAAGGCATTGCCACCCGGGTGCAGACCGCCATCACGATGGGCCAGGTCGCCGAGCCCTACATCCCGCTGCGGGCGCGGCGGCACCTGGAGAAGGGGCGCGTGGTCATCTTCGGGGCCGGCATGGGCCTGCCGTACTTCTCCACCGACACCACCGCCGCGCAGCGCGCACTCGAGATCGGCGCCGAGGTGGTCCTGATGGCCAAGGCCGTCGACGGGGTCTTCACCGACGACCCCAGAGAGAATCCCGACGCCGAGTTGCTCACCGCGATCACCCATCGCGAGGTCATCGACCGCGGCCTGCGGGTGGCCGACGCCACCGCCTTCAGTCTGTGCATGGACAACGGCATGCCCATCCTGGTGTTCAATCTCCTCACCGATGGCAATATCGCGCGAGCGGTCGCAGGTGAGAAGATCGGAACACTGGTCACCACCTGAGGGAGGACGCCGTGATCGACGAGGCTCTCTTCGATGCCGAAGAGAAAATGGAGAAGGCTGTGTCGGTGGCACGTGACGACTTGTCGTCGATCCGGACCGGCAGGGCCAATCCAGGCATGTTTTCGCGCATCGTGGTCGACTACTACGGCTCCGCGACGCCCATCACCCAGCTGTCGAGCATCAACGTGCCCGAGGCGCGCCTGGTGGTCATCAAGCCGTACGAGACGTCCCAGCTCGGGCCCATCGAGAATGCGATCCGCAATTCGGACCTCGGTGTGAACCCGACCAACGACGGCACGCTGATCCGGATCGCGGTGCCGCAGCTGACCGAGGAGCGGCGACGCGACCTGGTCAAGCAGGCCAAGTCCAAGGGCGAGGACGCGAAGGTCTCGGTGCGCAACATCCGTCGCAAGGCGATGGAGGAGCTGGGCCGCATCCGCAAGGACGGCGAAGCCGGTGACGACGAAGTGGGCCGCGCCGAAAAGGACCTCGACAAGACCACCCACCAGTACGTCAGCCAGATCGAAGACCTGGTCAAACACAAAGAAGGCGAGCTGCTGGAGGTCTAGTGACCGCTCAGCGACCCACTTCAGTGGCAGACACCGAGACCGGCCCCACCGGCGGGGTAGGCAGCCCGGAGCCGCCTGGCCGGCGACACCCAGCACCCTCCGATCAGCCGTCGGCCGAACAGGCCGCTGCAGACGCGAAGAAGGCGTCGCGGGCCGGCCGCAACCTGCCCGCCGCCATCGCCGTGGGGGCGTTGCTCGGCGGAGGCGTCATCGCCATCCTGCTGTTCGCACCGTATGTGTGGATCGGCGTCGTCGCGGCGGCGATGATCGTCGCCACCCACGAGGTGGTGCGCAGGCTGCGCGCCGCGGGCTTCGCCATCCCCATCATCCCGTTGCTCGTCGGCGGCCAAGCCATGATCTGGCTGACCTGGCCGTTCGGGCCGGCCGGAGCACTCGGCGGGTTCGGCGGCACCGTGGTGCTCTGCCTGATCTGGCGGCTGCTCAGCGGCGGCCTCAAACATCCGCCCGCCAACTACCTGCGCGATGTGTCGGTGACGATCTTCCTCGCCGCGTGGATTCCGTTGTTCGGCGCGTTCGGTGTTCTGCTGATCTATCCCGCGGACGGCGCCGGCCGGGTGTTCTGCCTGATGCTCGGTGTGGCGTTCTCCGATATCGGCGGCTACGCGGCCGGCGTGCTGTTCGGCAAGCACCCAATGGTTCCGGCGATCAGCCCGAAGAAGTCCTGGGAGGGGCTGTGCGGCTCGCTGGTCTTCGGGATCACCGCGTCGGTGCTGGCGGTGACGTTCCTGCTGGACAAGCCGGCGTGGGTCGGTGTGCCGCTCGGCCTGATGCTGGTCATCACCGGGACGCTCGGCGACCTGGTGGAATCCCAGGTGAAACGCGATCTGGGCATCAAGGACATGGGCACCCTGCTACCGGGTCACGGGGGACTGATGGACCGCCTCGACTCGGTGTTGCCCTCGGCCGTCGCCACCTGGATCGTCCTGACGCTGCTGGCCTGAGACGCGGCGCCGCGATGAGCGCTTGCGCGAAGAGCCAAGACTGTTGAGCCAGCACGCCGCCGCGCCGACCACCAGGCCGACGGCGATCCCGATGTCGGGCCGCTGCCCCAGCATCAGCCATGACAACAGTCCCGCGACGGCGGGAATGACCGCGAACAGCATCGCCACCGCCGCGGCCCCGTAGTTGTTGATCGCCCGCACGTACATCGTCATGCACAGCGTCGCGTTGAGCAGCACCACGGCGGCCACCGCGCCCACGGCCTTCCATGGGTGGGCCACCGTCAACGGCATCACGGCGGCGAGCATCACCACGGGGGCGATGCACGCGGCGTTCTGCAGCGCCGCGGTCGCCCGGAAGTCAACACCCGAGCAGAACCGCTGCTGGTAGACGCCGCCGGCCGCGACACTCAGCAGGGCGATCACGAGCAGCAGCAGGGTCAGATCGATGCCGCCGACCTTCATCAGTCGCCCGGCGCAGGCCGCAAGCACCGCGATCACGCCGAGGATCAGCGCCGCGACCCGCTTCCAGGTCAGCCGCTCGCCCAGCACCACTGCGACCAGCACCGCCGTCACCACCGGGTTCATCGAGATCACCACCGCGCCGAGCACCGCGGGGGCGCCGTGCAGCAGCGCCAGGTACAGGCAGACGAACTGCACTCCCTGCGCCAGCAGGCCGCTGACCAGCACGTGGGCCAGCGTTCGCCCGGTCGGCCAGTTCACGCCGGCCAGCACTCCCCAGCCGCCCAGGATCGCGGCGGCCAGCCCGAACCGGAATACCAGCACCGCCATCGGCGACATCGCTGAGACCGCAAGCGCGCCAATCGGATAACCCAGTGCATAGAAGAACGTCAGTGAGGACGCCGTCCGCACCGGCATCGAGGGCAGGGCCATCAGTCCATCGTGCTGGCGCCGCGCGCGGTTCGTCCAATCAATATCGGCCATCTGCGGATGAGATACTGACAAACAGAATGTCCACCCCGCTGCCCCTGGTTTTTGATGCCCCGCGACGCGCACTGCCGCCGCGGCATCTCGCCGACCTCGATGAAGCCGGTCGCGCGGCGGCGGTCGCCAACCTCGGCTTGCCGGCGTTTCGTGCCAAACAGCTGGCCAACCAGTATTACAGCCGCCTGATCGCCGACCCGCACCAGATGACCGACTTGCCGGCCACGGTGCGCGATCAAGTGGCCGACGCGATGTTCCCTGACCTGCTCAGCCCGGTCCGCGACATCGAATGCGACGCCGGCGAGACCCGCAAGACACTCTGGCGCGCGGTGGACGGGACCACGTTCGAGTCGGTGCTGATGCGTTACCCGCAGCGCAACACGGTGTGTATCTCCTCACAGGCCGGCTGCGGCATGGCTTGCCCGTTCTGCGCGACCGGTCAGGGCGGTCTGACCCGGAATCTGTCCACGGCGGAGATCCTCGAGCAGGTGCGCGCCGCCTCGGTGGCGCTGCGCGACGGGCCGGGTGGCCAGAGCCGCCCCGGCGGCGACATCGGGAAGAGGAGCCGCCCCGGCGGCGACATCGGGAAGAGGCTGTCGAACGTGGTGTTCATGGGCATGGGGGAGCCGCTGGCCAACTACAACAGGGTGCTGGCCGCGGTGCGGCGCATCACCGAACCGCCACCGCACGGCTTCGGCATCTCGGCGCGCTCGGTCACCGTGTCCACCGTCGGCCTGGCGCCGGCCATCCGCAAGCTCGCCGACGAACGGCTCGGCGTCACCCTCGCGCTGTCTCTGCACGCCCCCGACGATGAGCTGCGCGACACCCTCGTCCCGGTGAACAATCGCTGGAAGATCAGCGAAGCACTCGATGCGGCACGGTATTACGCCGATTCCACCGGTCGCCGCGTCTCCATCGAGTACGCGCTGATCCGCGACGTCAACGACCAGCCGTGGCGGGCGGACCTGCTGGGCAAGCGTCTGCATGGTGCGCTGGGTCCACTAGTACACGTGAACCTGATCCCGCTGAACCCGACACCCGGCAGCAAGTGGGACGCCAGTCCCAAGCCGGCGGAGCGTGAATTCGTGCGTCGGGTCCGTGAACGGGGGGTCTCCTGCACGGTGCGCGACACCCGGGGCCGCGAAATCGCCGCGGCCTGCGGCCAATTGGCGGCCGAAGGGTAGCCGGAGGGCTGGGGGCACCTCCCGCGTGCGGGGGAGAGCGAAGCGACTAGGGAAGGGGCTTCGCGTTACCTGATCCAGCCGCGGCGGCGCAGCCACCAGTCGCGGCCCACCGCGATCAGGATGATGACCGCGAAGCCGATCAGGAACCAGTCCTCGACGTGCCCGACGTGGTTGCCCTTGAGCATCAGCAGCAGAAACAGGGCCGCGAGGATGCCGCCGATGTGGATCAGCCGCGGGTTCTCCTTGGACCAGCCCCAGTTCGCGGACGGCACGTCCTCGGTGTCGACGCCGGTATGTCGTTCCACCTCGGTGTTGGCCACGGCTGCTCCTCACGGTATTGCTGGCAACTGCGCACATTCTGGCATACGCGCACTCAGCTGATCTTCCCGTAGCGGCGCAGCGCCTCGGCGCGCTCGCGACCGTGGTCGACGATCGGCTCGGGATAACCGGACGGCCGGGAGTCGGCCAACTTGTGCACGTCTTTGACGTCGGCCAGTTCGGGCACCCATCGACGCACGTAGTCGCCCGACGGGTCGAACTTCACACCCTGGGTGGTCGGGTTGAACACCCGGAAGTACGGCGCGGCGTCGGTGCCGCAGCCCGCGGACCACTGCCAGCCGTGCTGGTTGCTGGCCATGTCGGCGTCGACAAGTTGCTCGAGGAACCAGCGGGCTCCCCACTGCCAGGGCAGATGCAGGTCCTTGACCAGGAACGACGCCACGATCATCCGAACCCGGTTGTGCATGAAGCCGATCTCGCGGAGTTGA
>JAOPWF010000277.1 GCA_025965815.1 Mycobacterium sp. | reverse complement strand
GCCTTTGCTGGCGTGGAACCGCGACGACGCCCTACAGGACATGTTGGTACGCAGAGTGTTTCGTGACGCTATAGCCAGGGCGCCCCATTTTGTGCCGACGGCCGAGGGCTTTGGTGCTCCCGCTCGCGCGGACTTGGATGGGGGACGTTTCCTGAGCAACTCGCGGATTTCGAACTGGCGAACCGGTCCTTTGTGCAGATAACCGACTCGTATCTCGAGGTCCCATTGTTCTGGCAATGCTGGAAGCTCGAAAGCCCGATGGTCAACCGCATCACGGACGGACTCGGTCCGGTCGGCCGCCGCAGACCTGCGCCGACATCGGAAGTAACCGCGGTCGTAGCTTCGACGTAGGTCGGGCGGCCCATCTATTAATCGGGCCCCAATACCGAGATAGCGGGTGAGATCGGCCCGCAACTGCTGCAGTACATTTCGGCAGTATGCTGCGGATCACCGTGGCGGACGACGGTGCCGGTGGTGCTCGCCCCAGGAGGGCTCAGGTCTGGCGGGTGTCGGGCGACGACTCGCCGCCTTCGACGGCACCCTGCATATTCTCAACTCGACCGGCGGCCCAACCGTAATCACCCTGGAGGTTCCCTGCGGGTTGTCATAGCGGAGGACCACACGCTGCTTGCGCACCGTCGCTGCCGGAGGAACGGTCCTGGACCCCGAAGTCGTCGCCGCCCTCATCGCCCGTGCACCGCGCGCGAGCCCGATCACCCGCCTCACCGAACGCGAGAGTCAAGTCCTAGCACTGATGGCTCAAGGCCGCTCCAACGCGGCGATCGCCACCTCACTATTCCTCTCTGAGAAATCGATCAGCAAACACACCAGCAACATCTTCGCCAAGCTTCACCTCGCCCCCGACGATGACAACAACCGCCGCGTGCTCGCCGTCATCAGCTACCTTCAAAGATGACCAGCCCGACACCACCAAGTGCACCACGGAAAGCAACTCCCGCAACAGACCTCGATCCACGACAGCCTTGACTGAATCCCGCCCGCATGTATCGAGACTGTTCCACCGGCTGGCGAGAGGCCTAGGGTGAGAAGCTGTATCGCCCCGTGGGCCAGTCCGCGGCAGTAGGGGGCAGGGATGTGGCCGGTGGCGTACTCCTCCGGCGGCCGCACGCATGACCTCGACGAGCTGCGCGTGTCGGGGCTCTGCATAGAACGGACATGATGTACCTCTAGATAGCCGTCCAGTGTCGGTTCGAGTCCGAGCGGGCGCACGGAGTCTGGGCCGCATGATTGCAGAGGCGTCTCCTCCGTTTTGTCAGATCCACGGTTTACCACCTGCAGATCGCCCGCACCGTTTCGACGCCTGACCTACCGGGTAGGTGTCCGGTCGAGGAAGGAAACAACATGGCAGATGATGATCAATCGCCCATACCGGACTATGACCAGCTCCCTTCGGCGAACTGCAACACGCGATCCGCTCACTGGATGAGGATTAGCTGCGGAGACTGATCGAGCACGAGCGGGCTCACGGCAACCGCGTGCACGTACTTGAGGTTCTGCAGTTCCGTCTGGAGGAGCTAAAACACGGCGCGAAACCAAGGGACGGTGACCCGAGTCGCATACCGAGGCCCAAGCCGACACCGAGGAGCTCGCCGGTTTCGGAGGCGACGGCGGCCGAGCCCACCCCCCGCCCCGGCACGGCGTTTACTCGTAGACTCCCAAGCGCTTCCGTCCGTGAAGCTCGATCAGTTCGTGGGGGATCCACGGCAACGTGGTGGCATTCGGCTACGGTTCGGCTCGTCGCCGATAGCGCTAGGACCGACCACTCGCATCATTGCCGAGTGGTGCAGGAGCGGCTGTCGAAGGTAAATTCTTGGGCCGTCCGGTCGCGATCGGGTTCGGGTTGCGCCCGGGGACCGCCTACAGTCTCGAGTTGCAGACGAACTTCGCCACGGCAGTGCCGATCTCGTCGGGACTGTCCTCCTGGACGAAATGTATTCCGCTGATGGTGGTCTCGGTCAGGTTGGGCCAAGTCCGGATGAGCTCACGGATGCGGCCGTTGACGACCGCGCCTGGTTCGGCATTGATGAACAGCTTGGGCACATCGCTTCCCGCCAACCAGCTGCTGTAGGCCTCGACCACCGAGACGACATCGGATGGCTCGCCGTCGATCGGGAGGTTGCGTGGCCACGACAACGTCGGCCTGCGGTCTTCACCGGGGTTGGCGAACGGCTGCCGGTAGTGGCCCATTTCTTGGTCGCTGAGCTGGCGCTGTATCTGGGCGGGCAGGACACTCTCGACGAAGATGTTCTGCTCCAGCACCATTCGCTCACCTGCAGGGGAGCGAAAACTCTGAAAGACCTCACGAATGTCGTTGGGGAATTCCGACCAAGTCATCGGGGCGACGATGGCTTCCATGAATGCGACGCCCTGCACGCGGTCGCGGTGCTGGTTCGCCCAGTCGAAGCCGAGCGCCGAACCCCAGTCGTGCAGCACAAGTGTCACCTTGTCGCCGAGATCCAAAGCATCCCAGAGCGCGAACACGTAGTCCCGCTGCTCGGCGTAGTTGTAGCGATCCGGGCCCGACGGGTGCAGCTTGCCTGATCCGCCCATCCCGACCATATCGGCGGCTACCAGCCGGCCTAACCCTTCCAGGTGCGGCATCACATTCCGCCACAAGTAGGACGACGTGGGGTTGCCGTGCGCGAAGACAATAGCGTCGCCGTCGCCCTCGTCGACGTAGGCCAT
>JAOPWF010000274.1 GCA_025965815.1 Mycobacterium sp. | reverse complement strand
ACACCATCTTCAGGACGGGCTGGGTGTACGTCGCGCACGAGAGCGAGATCAGCGAGCGTGGCGACTACCTGACCAGGATGATCGGCCGAGACCCGGTCGTGGTGGTGCGCGACAAGGACGGCAAGGTCCGGGTGCTGCTGAACCGCTGCACGCATCGCGCCAACAAGCTGTGCAACGCCGAGAAGGGTAACGCCAACTCGTTCCGTTGCCCGTACCACGGCTGGACATTTACCAACACCGGTGCACTGCAGGGTGTCCCGATGCGCGAAGCGTATGGCGAGGGCTTCGCCGAGCTGCGGTCGGGGCTCGGCCTGTCCGAAGCGGCGCGGGTGGACAGCTACGGCGGCTTCGTCTTCGCCTCGTTGGCCGCGGACGGCGTCTCGCTCACCGAGCACCTGGGCAAGGCGACCCATGCCATCGACCGGCTGTTGAACCTGTCGCCCACCCGGTCGGTAGACCTGCGCGCCAACTGGATGAAGCACCTGCACCACGCCAACTGGAAGATGGTGGTGGAGAACAACGTCGACGGCTACCACGCGCTGTTCACCCACGCATCGGTCTACGACGCCATCCGGCCCGCCAAGGTGTCGCACGTGCCTACCAAGGTCGACGTCCTGGTCCGCGACATCGGTGACGGACACTCGGAGATCGACTACAGCAACGAATACCGCAAGCTGGACGAGGAATTCGTCTGGTTCGGGCGGATCCCGCGGGCCAAGCTGGCTGAGTATGTCGATGCGCTCGAAGGGACGTACGGGCCCGACCGGGCGCACGACGCGCTGGTGGTCGGTCCCCCGCATACGCTGATCTGGCCGAACCTGTTCCTGGCCGAGATGAACGTCATGTTCGTGGAACCGCAGGCGCCGGACCGCACCATCGCCTACACCACGGCGGTCCTGATTCCGGAGCAGGACAAGCTCAACGAACGCACACTGCGCCGCTCCGAGGGCGCGATGGGGCCGGCCGGCTTCCTGATCGCCGACGACGGTGAGATCGGTATGCGCAACCAGGCCGGCCTGGCCGCCGAGGAACCCGAGTGGCTGCAGTTGTCGCGTGGCATGGACAGCGACGTCACCGACGACACCGGAATCATCAACAGCGACAAGAGCGCCGAGACGCCGCAGCGCGGCTTCTACGCGCAGTGGGCTTCCGTCGTAGGTGGACCACGCGTCGGGGGAGCATCGTAATGGCCACCGATACGGACACCACCGAAACCACCGAGGACACCGCCGCCGAACGTGCGGCGACGATGGCGGCAGCGATGCGTCCGCTGCCCGACAACGAGATCCTGTCGTTCCTGTACCTGGAGGCGCGGCTGGCCGATGAGGGTCGCTACTCCGAGTGGGAGGCGCTGTGGGCCGACAACGACGACACAGTGGTGTACCGGGTCCCGATGCACCCCGACGACGACCCGCGCACCACGTTGGCCTATATCAACGACAACCGCAGGCGGATCAAGAGCCGGGTCGCCCAGCTGAACACCGGCAACCGTCACTCGCAGACCCCGCCGTCGGTGATGCGCCGGGTGCTGTCCAACAGCGAGGTGGTCGACGAGACGGCCGACACCGTGACCGTCGAGTCGAACTTCGCGCTGTTCGAATACCGGCACCGGCAACGGTTCTGGGCTGGCCGCGTCACCCACACGGTGCGCCGCACCGGACGCCCCGGTGGTCTCTGGCTGGTCCGCAAGATCGTCAACCTGATCGACGCCGGCGGCCCGCTCGACACCCTGGCGTTCCTGATCTGATGCTGCTCGTAGGGGACATCTCGACCAACAACGCCCGCCGCTATCCGGGCAAGCGGGCCCTCGTCGACGCGGGACGGGTGCACACCTGGTCGCAGGTCGACGAGCGGGCGTGCCGGCTGGCGAGCGCGCTGCTCAGTGGCGGGTTGGCGCCCGGCGAGCGGGTGTTGGTGATCGCCCGCAACTGCATCGAGTGGCCGGAGATCTCGTTCGGCCTGGCGAAGGCCGGGCTGGTCGCGGTGCCGGTCAACATCCGGCTGGCGGCCGACGAACTCGGCCACGTGCGCGACGACTCCGACGCGCAGGCGGCCATCGTGCACGCCGACCAGTACCACAGGTTCGCCACCGAGATCACCGAGCTGGTCACCCTGACCATCGGACCGGAGTACGAAACCGCCTTGGCCGCAGGTGATCCCACGCCGCCCGAGGTGGACACCTCCCCGGATGACGTCGCGGTGATCCTGTACACCAGCGGCACCACCGGGCGGGCGAAGGGTGTGATGAACACCCACCGCGGGCTGCTGTACCAGGCCGCCGACACCAACCTGGTCACCGAGGCGAACCGTTCCGACGTCATGCTGGCCACCACACCGTTCTTCACCGCGGGCGGCATGGTGCGCACCGTGTCGTGGCTCTACCTGGGCCAGACCATGGTGATCCATCAGCGCTTCGACCCACAGGCGGTGATCGACGAGATCGAGCGCAGCGCAATCACGTTCACCACGTTCATCCCGACGATGCTGCACCGGACGCTGGCCATCCTGGAAAGCGGCCCGGACCGGGACATGTCGAGCCTGCGCCGCATCTCCTACGGCTCCGCGCCGGTGCCGCCGGGGCTGGCCCGCAAGGCGATGGATCTGCTCGGCTGTGACCTCCAGCAGCGCTACGGCCTGACCGAATGCGGCGGGCAGGCCTCCATTCTCACGCCGCAGGACCACCGCGACATCGTCGACGGCAAGACCTCGATGGCCACCTCGTGCGGCCAGGAGACGCCGATGTGCGCGATCCGTGTCGTCGACACCGACGGGAACGAGTTGCCGACGCGTGAAGTCGGCGAGATCGTCATCGTCAGTCCGGCGAATGCCGTCGGCTACTGGAACCGGCCCGAGCAGACCGCGCAGACGTTCCGCCCAGACGGCCTGCATACCGGGGACCTCGGCTATCTGGACGACGCCAACTACCTGCACATCACCGGCCGCAAGACCGACATGATCATCTCGGGCGGCTTCAACGTCTACCCCGCCGAGATCGAGCGGGTGATCGCGCACCACCAGGGCGTCGACCTGGTCGCGGTGGTCGGAGTGCCCGACCCGGAATGGGGCGAGACCCCGGTGGCGGTGGTGATTCCGAAGGATCACGTCACCGATCGCGACGGTTTGACGGCCGAACTGACCGCGCTGTGCCGCGCCGAACTGGCCGGCTACAAGCAGCCGCGCCGCTTCGAGTACCGCGAGGAGTTCCCGCTCGGCCCGGCCGGCAAGATTCTCAAACGCGAGATCGCTAACCAGGTTATCGAGGTCGGCAACGCACCTGGGAGGATGCCGGTGACATCCGGACCCACCAAGGAGCGCCCGTGACCGACCTGTCCAACGCCAACACCATCGAGTTCGACGTCAGCGACCACGTTGCGACGGTGACGCTGAACCGCCCCGACCGGCTGAATAGCTTCAACGAGGAGATGGCGGGCGAGATCGTGGCGGCGTGGTCACGTGTCCGCGACGATGACGACATCCATGTCGCGGTGCTGCGCGCCAACGGCGACCGCGCGTTCTGCACCGGCATCGACGTGTCCAAGGGTGCGTGGTGGGACCACCTGCCTGTCTTCAACCAAGAGGATCCGGGTGCCTTGCTGGGCCCCAAGTCGCACAAGGTGTGGAAACCGGTGATCGCCGCCCTGCACGGCATGGTGGCCGGCGGCGCGATGTACTTCGTCAACGAATGCGATTTCGCCATCTGCGCCGGGAGCACCACGTTCTTCGACCCGCACGTCAACACCGGCATCGTGTCGGCGCTGGAGCCGATGGGCATGCTCGCCCTCGGGGTGCCGTACGGCGACGTGATGCGGTGGGCGCTGCTCGGCAGCGAGGAGCGGATGACCGCCGAGACCGCGCTGCGGCTCGGGCTGGTCACCGAGGTCGTCCCCGACGACGAGTTGCGCGGGCGGGCAGCCGAATTGGCCGGCGAGATCGCCGCCCGTCGGCCGCAGGCCGTCCAGGGCACTGTCCGCTCGGTGTGGGAGGCCCGTGACCTGGCGCCGAGCACCCGGCAGCGGCATGGACTGTCCTACACCCAGATCGGCAACGCCGGTGCGGGCCGCACCGACTCGCGAACCGACAAGCGCACACCACGGTTCCGGTGACCAGGAGGCAGAGATGACCGACCCCGCGACCGAGCAACTGACCGAGTTCGAGCTGCTTATCGGCGGCGAGCAGGTGGCCGCGGTGTCCGGCGCGACCTACGACAGCGTCGATCCGTTCTCCGGCAAGCCGTGGGCCCGCGTCCCTGACGGGGATGCCGCCGACGTGGACTTGGCGGTGGGCGCCGCCCGCGCTGCGCTCGAGGGCGAATGGGGCCGGC
The DNA here is from genome assembly GCA_025965815.1 of Mycobacterium sp. Lineage (GTDB taxonomy): Bacteria > Actinomycetota > Actinomycetes > Mycobacteriales > Mycobacteriaceae > Mycobacterium. The sequence continues at coordinate 1,117 of JAOPWF010000274.1, read as the reverse complement.
TGACCGCCACCGCGCGCGGCAAGCTGCTCTGGAAACTCGGCGAGGTCATCGCCCGCAAGGCCGAGAAGCTGGCCGAGCTGGAAGTCCGCGACGGCGGAAAGCTGACGCGAGAGATGGTCGGCCAGATGCGGTCGCTGCCGGACTACTACTTCTACTACGCCGGCCTGGCCGACAAGCTGCAAGGCGACGTGGTGCCGACCGACAAGCCCAACTACCTCGTCTACACCCGCCACGAACCGGTCGGCGTGGTCGGCGCGATCACGCCGTGGAATTCGCCGTTGCTGCTGCTGACCTGGAAACTCGCCGCCGGGCTGGCCGCGGGCTGCACGTTCGTGGTCAAGCCCAGCGATCACACCCCGACGTCGACGCTGGCATTTGCGAAACTGTTCGACGAGGCCGGCTTCCCGCCCGGCGTGATCAACGTCGTCACCGGGTGGGGACCCGCGACCGGTGCCGCGCTGGCTTCGCATCCCGGGGTGGACAAGATCGCGTTCACCGGATCGACGGCCACCGGCATCGAGGTCGGCAAGGCCGCGATCGCCAACATGACCCGGTTCAGCCTCGAACTGGGCGGCAAGTCCGCGCAGGTGGTGTTCGACGACGCCGACCTGGACGCCGCCGCCAACGGCGTGATCGCCGGCGTCTTCGCGGCCACCGGCCAGACCTGCCTGGCCGGGTCGCGGCTGCTGGTGCACGAGGACGTCGCCGACGCGCTGGTGGAGAAGATCGTCGCGCGCGCGTCGACCATCAAGCTGGGCGACCCCAAGGATCCGGCCACCGAGATGGGACCGGTATCCAACGAACCGCAGTACCGGAAGGTGCTGTCGCACTTCGAATCCGCTCGCGAGCAGGGCGCCACGGTGGCGTACGGCGGTGAACCCTCCGACGAGTTCGGTGGCTTCTTCGTCAAGCCCACGGTGCTCACCGGCGTTAACCCGTCAATGCGGGCGGTCGCCGAGGAGATCTTCGGCCCGGTGTTGGCGGTGATGACGTTCACCGACGAGGACGAGGCCGTCGCCGTGGCGAACGCCACCGAATTCGGCCTGGCCGGCTCCGTGTGGACCAAGGACGTGCACCGGGCGCACCGGGTTGCCGCCAAGCTGCACACCGGGACGGT
>JAOPWF010000259.1 GCA_025965815.1 Mycobacterium sp. | reverse complement strand
AGCGCGGCGGCGTCCAGCAGGGAATAGGCATTGACCGCCTGAACCTGTTTGGCGTTGGCCAGCACGTCGTCCACCCAGTGGTCGTAGCCTCCGCCGTTGTAGACCACCAGCGACGCGTCGGTGATGGCGGCCGCGTCGGCCGGGCTGGCCTCGTAGGAGTGCGGATCGTCGACCGCACTGTTCAGGATCGACTTGACCTTCGCGTGCTGGCCTGCGACGGCGCTGGCCACGCTGCCCCACACGTCCGTGGATGCGACCACACTGGCCTGCTGCGGTCCCTGGGAGGCGGTGTCCTGGCCGCACCCGGCGGCGCCGAAACCGATGGCGAGGACGGCCAATGCGGCCGCCGCCCTGACCGCTGCAATTCGCACCGTCTCTGCTCCCATCACGCGTTCCAACACTGTCCCAGATACAAATGAAAACCGTTTCCATTAGAGTCTAACGCAGAGGTCGCGGCCCGAAGCAAATCGATCGGCTAACCTCCCAGATCATGTCCAGGAGTCCCACGCCAAGGCGGCGGGCAACTCTGGCTTCCCTCGCCGCCGAGTTGAAGGTCTCCCGGACAACCATCTCCAACGCCTACAACCGCCCCGATCAGCTGTCCGCCGATCTGCGTGAGCGGGTGTTCGCCACCGCCAAGCGGCTCGGGTATGCCGGGCCCGACCCGGTGGCCCGTTCACTGCGCACCCGCAAGGCCGGTGCGGTCGGACTGATGATCACCGAGCCGCTCAACTATGCCTTCAGTGATCCCGCGGCGCTGAATTTCGTTGGCGGCCTTGCTGAATCGTGCGAAGACGAAGGTCAGGGGCTGCTGCTCGTCGCGGTCGGGCCGAACCGCACCGTGGTGGAAGGGACCAGCGCCGTGCTGGCCGCGGGCGTCGACGGGTTCGTGGTGTACTCGGCCTCCGACGACGACCCGTACCTGCAGGTGGTTTTGCAGCGGCACCTGCCGGTGGTTGTCGTCGACCAGCCCAAGGACGTCCCGGGGACATCGCGGGTCTGTATCGACGACCGCGCGGCCATGCGGGAGCTGGCCGACTACGTCGTGGGTCTCGGGCACCGCGACATCGGGCTGCTGACCATGCGGCTGGGCCGCGACCGGGCGTCGGAGGACCCGCGACCGGCGGTGGCCACGCCGCAGCGGCTGGGCACGCAGCACTTTCACGTGCAGAGCGAGCGCATCAACGGCGTCCGCGACGCGATGGCCGCCGCGGGCCTGGATCCGGCCACGTTGACCGTGGTGGAAAGCTACGAACATCAGCCGACGTCAGGCGGCGCCGCCGCGGAGGTGGCGTTGGAGACCAATCCGCGGATCACCGCGTTGATGTGCACGGCGGACGTGCTGGCGTTGTCGGCGATGGACTACCTGCGCGCTCGCGGCATCTACGTGCCGGGTCAGATGACCGTCACCGGGTTCGACGGCGTGCCGGACGCGCTCGGCCGCGGCCTGACGACCGTGGCGCAGCCCAGCCTGGAGAAGGGCAGGCGCGCCGGGCGGCTGCTGCACGCGCCGCCGCGGTCGGGCCTGCCGGTCATCGACGTGCTTCCCACCGAGGTGATCCGCGGGCGCACCGCGGGTCCGCCCGGCTAGCGGTGTTGATGGTCGTCGCGCAAGCGCTCATCCGAAGTCCAGCAGCTGGCCGCAGCGCAGCAGCCCGATATGGCTGTAGGCCTGCGGATGGTTGCCCAGCGCCCGCTCCGCAACCGGGTCGTACTCCTCGGAGAGCAGACCCGTTGGCCCGGCGGCCTTCACCAGCTGGTCGAACAGCAGCTCCGCCTGCGACCGTTGGTCGGTCAGTAGGTAGGCCTCCACCAGCCACGCCGCGCACAGGTGGAAGCCGCCTTCCTGACCAGGTAGTCCGTCGTCGCGGTGGTAGCGGTAGACCGTTGCGCCGCTGCGCAATTCGCTCTCAGTCGCCACTACGGTGGCGGCGAACCGCGGATCCGACGGGTCGATGAGGCCCGACAGCCCGATGTGCAGCGTGGCGGCGTCGAGGTCGGTGCCGTCGTAGGCCGCCGTGTAGGACTGCACCTCATCGTTCCAGCCGCGCTCGCGCACCTCCGCCGAGATCGCATCACGCAGCGGGGCCCAGTCCGCCGGGGCATGCCGGTGAAACTCTTCGGCCAGCTTCAGCCCGCGGTCCACCGTCAACCAGCACATGACCTTGGAGTAGACGTGGTGGCGTGGGGCCCCGCGGATTTCCCAGATCCCGTGATCCGGCTCGGTCCAACGGCTTTCCACCGCGATGACCATGTCGCAGACCAGGTTCCAGTCGGCATCTGTCAGCGGCTGGGCGGCCCCCTCGGCCTTCCGGCGGTGCGCCAGGTCGCAGACGAGTTGCACCACCGGGCCGAAGACGTCCAGCTGCACCTGCGCGGTGGCGGCGTTACCGACCCGCACCGGACGCGAACCGGAGTAGCCGGGCAACGAGTCGATGACGGCCTCGGGCCTCAGCGGCGACCCGGCCAGCGTGTACAGCGGGTGCAGGCGCTCCGGGCCGTGCATGGTCTCGATCACGTTCTTCAGCCAGTCCAGGTAGCCCGCGGCCTCGCCCGTCGAGCCCAGCGATACCAGCGCCGACGCGGTCATCGCGGCGTCGCGGATCCAGCAGTAGCGGTAATCCCAGTTGCGCACGCCGCCGATCTCTTCGGGCAGCGACGTCGTGCCCGCGGCCAGGATGGCGCCGGACTCCGCCTGCACGAGTCCGCGCAGCGTCAGCGCCGACCGCTTCATCAGGCCGGGCTTGAGGTCGGGCAGCGTGAGCCCGTCGACCCAGTCCCGCCAGTACGTCTCGGCCCGGCTGCGGCAGGAATCCTCGTCGACCGGGCTCTCCGAGAGATCCTCGGTGCCGCAACGCAATTCGAGGATGATCGGGCCGTTCGACGGGTCGACCTCGGCATACGCCGTTTCGTGCACACTGCCTGCGACGATGTCCCAGTGCACCCCGGGCGCGCGCAGCACCATGGGCTCGTTGGTGCCGAACACCCGCAGGCCATCCCCGAAATCCTCCAGGCGCACCGGGTTCTGGGCGAACTCGGGCCGCGGCGCGAACGTGACCACCGCCTTGGCCCGGCCGGTGATCACGCGGATCAGATCGGTCCGGCTCGGCCCGACGTCGTGGGTCAGATAATCGGTGACCTGCAGGCTGGCCCACCTGGTCTCGACGGTCATGGTGCCGTCGACGTAACGCTGGCTAAGCGGCAGGGCCTCCCGGCATGGGCCGATCGCGAAGTGGCCGGCCTCCTCGTCACCGAGCAGCCGGGAGAACACCGCGGCCGAATCCGCCGCCGGATGGCACATCCAGACCACGTCGGCGTCGGGGCTCAGCAACGCGACCGTCCGCGCGTTGGACAGCATCGTCAGCCGCTCGATCGGTGTGGCGTAGCCGCCCAGCAGCCAGTTGCGCCGCTCGTCGAGCAGGAAGACCAGCGCCACGGCGACATCTTCGGGGGACTCGACCCGGTAGTCGGCGAGCGTCTCCCCTGGCCCGACCTTCACGCCGATATCGGGCCCGTGCAGCCGCCGGAAGGCCTTCTCGTCGGTGACGTCGTCGCCGAAGAACACCGCGGCCGAAGCGGCCTCCTGGTGGCGCAGAATGTCCAGCGCCTGGCCCTTGTCGGTGGCGATGACCGCGAACTCGAGCACGGACTTGCCTTCGGTCAGTTCGGCGTCCCAGGACTGCGAGGCGGATCTGGCTTTGTCGAGGGCTTCCTTGGCGTCGTCGGGTTGGGCGTTGCGGACGTGCAGCGCGATGCTGGCCGGTTTGATCTCGATCGTCACGCCGGGGAACTCGGCGGCGATAGCGCTCAGGGAGTCTTTGATCCTGCGCAGCAGCGCCTTGGCGGAGTCGTCGATGCCGTGCGTGAAACCGGTGTCGAATTCCGATCCGTGGCTGCCCACCAGGTGCACCTCGGACGGCATCCGGGACAGCGTGGCCAGGTCTCGCAGCGCCCGTCCGGAGATGAGTGCGGCCATCGTCGACGGGAGTGCGGCCAGCGAACGCAGCGCCGCCGCCGACTCGCCCAGCGGGCGGGCGTCGTCGGGATTGCTGACTATCGGAGCCAGCGTGCCGTCGTAGTCCGAGGCCACCAGCAGCCGGGGTACCCGCGCGACACCGCTCAGCGCACGCCTCAGTTCAGCGGGTAGTTCCGGGGGCACCTGTTAAATCTTAGGGTGCTCCCCATCGCCGATCAGCAGCCGCACCGCGAGGTCGAGTCGCTTGCTGACGTCGGTTGCTGACGCCCGCCTGGTGAGCCATGCGAGCAGGTTCGAAAGCCACACGTCGGAGATGACCCGGGCGATGTGGTACTGGTCCTCGGTCGGTTCGCCTTCGCTCATCGCGCGCGCGAACATGCTGTCCATCAGCTTGCCGACGTGATCAACCTCACCGGCGGCAGAGGCGTCGGCGAACACGAATGCCCGCGTCATCGCCTCGGTCAGCAGCGGATTGCGCTGCATCGCGCGGTTGAGCTTGCTCACCATCATGTTGAGGCGCTCATAGGGGGTTCCGCCCGCCAGCGCGGCGCGGTCGGTCTTGGCGTCGATGCGTTCGAACTCGCGGCCGAGCGCGGACACCAGCAGGTGCACCTTCGACGGGAAGTACCGGTACAGGGTCCCCACCGCGACGTCGGCGCGTTCGGCCACCGCCCGCATCTGAACTGCCTCGTAGCCGCCCTTTGAGGCGATGGCCAGCGTCGCATCCAGGATGCGCTTGCGGCGCTCCCGTTGCGCTTCGGAGCCGAGCTCTGACTCGGCCAGTACGGCCACCGTCATCACCTCACGCGGACGCGAATCTGGGCCCGTACCCGGGTTCGAGTGTGCTGGCGACGACATGCGGCAGGCTGCTCCTTCATCTTGCGGTCTCGCTCAAAACGATACGCATGCCGGTATTGAATTTCCCACCTCCGTGCCCCCGTGACACCGACGTGTCCTGCTGTAATGGCGGTCGACTTGACGGTCGAACACTGGCACCATTAGAACACGTTCTAGTGGGCCGCATGGTCCTCTCGCCTCAAGTCAGGAGTCGACGTTGTCAGCGACCATCACTGACGAGCAGTTTGCCGCGCGTGAATTGGTCCGAAGCTGGGCCTCGAGTTCGGGTTCAGTCGCCGCTGCCCGCGACGTGGAGCAGGGCCACCCCGACGCCTGGCGCGCGCCGTACGACGGTCTGGCACAACTCGGGATATTCGGAGTTGCCGTCCCGGAGGACCGGGGCGGTGCGGGCGGAGACGCCGATGACCTGTGCGCGATGGTCGGCGAGGCCGCCGCTGCGATGGTCCCCGGCCCGGTGGCGACGACGGCGCTGGCCACCTTGGTCATCGGTGACTCCGACCCTGACGTGCTCGCCGCGCTGGCGTCGGGTCTGCGCACCGCCGGTGTGGCGCTGTCCGCCGACGTGCGCTTCCAGAACGGGTCGGCGGCCGGCACCGCCGAGTATGTGCTCGGCGCCGACCCGGGCGGAGTGCTGCTGCTGCCGGCCGCCGGGGAAGAGTGGCTGCTGATCGACGCCACCGCCGACGGGGTGACCGTCGAACCGCTGACCGCCACCGACTTCTCCCGCCCGCTGGCGCGGGTGGTTCTCGACAACGCGCCGGCCTGCGCCCTGCAGGTGTCCCCGCAGCGGGTCGAAGACCTGGCCGCGACGGTGCTGGCCGCCGAAGCCGCCGGGCTGGCGCGCTGGATGCTCGAGACCGCCACCGCATACGCGAAGGTGCGCGAGCAGTTCGGCAAGCCGATCGGCAGCTTCCAGGCCATCAAGCACATGTGCGCCGAGATGCTGCTGCGCTCTGAGCAGGCCTCGGTCGCCGCGGCTGACGCCGCCGCAGCCGTCGACTCGGACGACCGCCAGCTGTCCGTCGCCGCGGCGGTCGCCGCCGCCGCCGGCATCGATGCGGCGAAGGCCAACGCCAAGGACTGCATCCAGGTACTCGGCGGCATCGGCATCACCTGGGAACACGACGCGCACCTGTATCTGCGCCGGGCGTACGGCATTTCGCAGTTCCTCGGCGGCGGGTCGCGCTGGCTGCGCCGAGTTGCGGCGCTGACGCAGGACGGGGTCCGCCGCGATCTGCACATCGACCTGGACTCGATCGATCACCTGCGGCCCGAGATCGCCGCCGCGGTGGCGGACGTCGCCGCGCTGCCCGCCGAGAAGCGCCAGATCGCGCTCGCCGAGGCGGGACTGTTGGCACCGCACTGGCCGCGCCCGTACGGCCGGGAGGCGTCGCCGGCCGAGCAGCTGCTGATCGATCAGGAGATGGCGGCGGCCGGGGTGCCGCGTCCGGACCTGGTGATCGGCTGGTGGGCCGCCCCGACCGTCCTAGAGCACGGCAGCCCGGAGCAGGTGGAGCGGTTCGTGCCTGCCACGCTGCGCGGCGAACTCATCTGGTGCCAGCTCTTCAGCGAGCCCGGTGCCGGCTCCGACCTGGCATCGCTGCGCACGAAGGCGGTGCGGGCCGAGGGCGGTTGGCGGCTCACCGGCCAGAAGGTGTGGACATCGGCGGCACACAAGGCGCAGTGGGGTGTCTGCCTGGCCCGCACCGACTCGGACGCTCCGAAACACAAAGGGATCACCTACTTCCTGATCGACATGAGTTCGCCCGGCATCCTGATCCGGCC
>JAOPWF010000231.1 GCA_025965815.1 Mycobacterium sp. | reverse complement strand
AACCACCACCGCAAACCTGAAAGGCGTCTGACGACAATGGCTACCACACCCGGCACCCCGTCCTCGGCTCCCCCGCGCGCCTTGGACACCGATGCGAGCGTTCTAGGACGTGGCCGCGACCTACTAGCCAGCGAGTGGATCAAATTGTGGTCGGTGCCGTCGACGTATCTGGCTCTGCTCGCCGCGGCCATCGCCGCACCGTTCATCTCTCTCGGTGTAGCCCAAGCAAACGTCGCCTACATCCAATCCGGGCAGCCGCACGGACCGGACCACATCGACGCGATGGCCACCAGCTTCCGGGGCATCGCGCTAGCTCAACTCATCCTCGGCATCCTGGGGGCGCTCGCCGTCACCGCCGAATACGGCTCCGGCCTGGTGCGCACCACGTTCGCCGCTGTCCCGCAGCGAGGGGCCGTACTGGCCGCGAAAGCGACGGTCGTCGGCGCCGTAGCGCTGGTGTTCGGTCAATTCCTTTCATTTGGCTGCTTCCTGGCCACCCAGGCCGTACTCGCCCCGATACATCTTGGTCTTCCGATTGCCACGCCCGGCGCGGTACGGGCCGTCAGCGGCGCTGGCCTCTACCTCGCCGTGGCCGCCATGCTCGGCCTCGGCATGGGAGCGATCGTCCGGCACACCGCCGCGGCCATTGGCACCATCGTGGCCGTCTTGTTCCTCCTTCCGCAGATACCGAGCGTGCTACCGGCGCCCTGGAGCACCTACTCCGCCAATGCGATGCCCAACACCGCGGCTCAACAGATCTCCACCCTCACGCCGCACCCGGGCCTGCTCACCGTCGGCCAGTCGTACGGCCAACTCTTCGCGTACGCGATCGTCGTTCCGCTCCTGGGAGCCCTTATTGTGCGCCGCCGGGACGCCTGACCCGCGATGCTCCGATGTGGACCATTCGGCTTCGGTGCCGGTATATGCGGCATTGGTCGGACGATGCCGCCAACTCGGGCAACGGGTCAGTGGGACCTGTACAGCGAAGTCGGTGACGGCCTCGATCCCGCGGTACCAATGCGTCATCGGGGGCATCGACCATGTGACGTCTTCGGTGAGCAGCGCGACCAGCGCGTCGGCGTCGCCGCGTTCGAACGCGGTGGAGAACCCGGCGACGATCTGCCGTACGCGGGCGTCGTCGATCTTTCGCAGGGTCTGCTGCTGGGTCTGGGACGGGACCTTCTCCGCGATGATCCGGCGGGCACGCGCGAGGGCGGAGTTTACCGATGTCGTCGAGGTGTTCATCGTGTCGGCGATCTCGGCCGCAGAGAAGCCGAGAACCTCGAAGAGCAGCAGTGCCGCCCGCTGGTTGCCCGGCAGATGTTGCAACGCTGCGGTGAAGGCGAGTTCGACGGCTTCACGCTGCTCATATCGTGCGCTTGGACTGGCTGGACCGTCGCCGAGACCGGCGTCAGCGTAGGGGCCCAGCCAGGCGAACTCCGTCAGCGGGCGGTCGTTGAGCACGGCGCGGTCACTGGAGGGACCAAGGTCGACGGGCAGCGCCCGTTTACCGCGGGACTCGACGATGTTCAGACAGGCCCGGGTGGCCACGGTGTAGAGCCACGAGCGCAGAGAGCTGCGTCCCTCGAAGCTCGCGAGTCCTCGCCAAGCCCGCAGCAGGGTGTCCTGCAGAGCGTCGTCGGCGTCGTGGGTTGAGCCGAGCATGCGGTAACAGTGGGCGTGCAACTCCCGGCGTAGCGGCTGGATCAGGCGAGTGAACGCGCTGTCGTCGCCCTCGCGCGCCCGGCCCAGGTCGGCATCCTCAGTGCGTTCCGCAGCCGGGTCCCTGGCCCACCCAGAAGAATTCTTGCCCATGAGCGACGATTGTGCCCCGCGGTGGCGGTCTCCACTTCGACAGACCCTCACCATCCCGGGCCGGATCGCTGGACCGGCACCTGCTACCACCCCGCTCGGCGCGGCCGCGGTGGCCGCAACGACCCACCACAGGAGACCCCGACATGACCGATAAGGAAGCGAAAGCCGGCATCGATCGCGGGAGCGACACCTGGTCTCGGATCCACGTAGAACGCGCGGCTCTGGCCGCCGATCTCACAGGGCTGACTGATCAGCAGTTCGCGACGCCGTCGTTGTGCACCGGTTTGACGGTGCGCGAGGTGCTCGCACACATCACCGCGTCGGCGAGCCTGAACTCCTGGCAGTGGCTGGCAGGCGTGATCCGCTGCAAGTTCGACTTCGACAAGCAGGTGACCATGCGGCTGAACGAGCACCTGGGCGCAACCCCGGCCGAGACACTCGAACGATTCCGCGGCATCGTCATGAGCAAGACCAAACCGCCGCTGCCGACCATGGCCATGCTCGGCGAGACCATCGTGCACGGCGAGGACATCCGGCGCCCGGTGGACGTCGGCCGTGCCTACCCGATCGAGACACTCACTCAGCTCGCCTGGTACTACCAGGGCTCCAACCAGGTCGTCGTGGCCAAAGGACGGATCAGCGGCCTGCGACTCGTCGCGAACGATGGCCCCTTCACCACTGGCTCCGGGCCACTCGTGTCCGGCACCACCCTGGCACTGACGATGGCGATGACTGGGCGCACGACGTACTGCGACGAACTCGAAGGCGACGGAGTCGCAATCCTGCGCGACCGCTGCGACCCAGCCTGATCAACACACGCGCGCGGCACAACCATCGACACGCCGCACGGCCATCGCGCACCGACCGCTCATCGGCAAAGTCGGACGACGAGCGCAACGGGCGAAGATCGCGCGTCGCGGCATGTTGGTGCGGC
>JAOPWF010000209.1 GCA_025965815.1 Mycobacterium sp. | reverse complement strand
GCCGGTAACACCGTCGTGCTCAATCCTTCGGAGAAGGACCCGTCTGCGTCGCTGTGGATGGCCGAGCTGTGGGCCGAGGCCGGATTGCCGCCCGGGGTGTTCAACGTGCTCCAGGGCGACAAGACCGTCGTCGACGAACTGCTGACCAACAAGGCAATCAAGTCGATCAGCTTCGTCGGCTCCACCCCGATCGCGCAGTACGTCTACTCCACCGGCACCGCGGCGGGTAAGCGGGTGCAGGCCCTCGGTGGGGCGAAGAACCACGCGGTCATCCTGCCCGACGCCGATCTGGACCTGGCCGCCGACGCGATGGTCAACGCCGGCTTCGGCTCGGCCGGTGAACGCTGCATGGCCATCTCGGCGGCCGTCGCGGTCGGACCGATCGCCGACGAACTGGTCAACAAGATCGCCGAGCGGGCGCGCACCATCAAGACCGGTGACGGCACGGGTGATGCCGACATGGGTCCGCTGGTGACCAAGGTGCACCGCGACAAGGTGGCGTCCTACATCGACGCCGGCGAGGCCGACGGGGCGAAGCTGGTGCTCGACGGGCGCGAGGTGGATCCCGACGGCGGCGAGGACGGCTTCTGGCTCGGCCCCACGCTGATCGATCACGTCACTCCGCAGATGAGCGTCTACACCGACGAGATCTTCGGCCCGGTGCTGTCGGTGCTGCGTGTCGACACCTACGACGAGGCGCTGGAACTGGTCAACTCCAACCCGTACGGTAACGGCACCGCGATCTTCACCAATGACGGAGGCGCGGCCAGGCGGTTCCAGCACGAGGTCGAGGTGGGGATGGTCGGCATCAACGTGCCCATCCCGGTTCCGATGGCCTACTTCAGCTTCGGCGGCTGGAAGGCATCACTGTTCGGCGATACGCACGCGCACGGTATGGACGGCGTGCACTTCTTCACCCGCGGCAAGGCCATCACCAGCCGCTGGCTTGACCCGAGCCACGGCGGCATCGAGTTGGGCTTCCCGCAGAACGCCTAGTTTCACAGCGAAACAGAGGCTACGGTCGTCGCCACTCGACATTTGCGACCGTTGCCTCTGCTTCGGCGAACAGTTCGGTCCGACGACAAGCCCCACCGCGCCGAGTGTGGGGGTTTTTCACGCCGCCCCTCGCGATTCGTGACGACAAGCCACACACTCGACACAAACAAAACTGGCGCCCCACGAGATGCGGGGCGCCGGCGTCGTGTGTGCGATCAGAGAATGTAGAGCATCTCCTGGTAGGTCGGCAGCGGCCACAGGTCGTCGGCCACAACACCTTCCAGCGTGTCAGCGGCGGCGCGCACCGCGTCCATCGCCGGCAGCAGGCTCTGCGCGTGCGAAGCCTCGTCCATCGCGGTGGTCGCGGAGTGGTCCTCCAGCCCCTTCTTCAGGTCGGCCAGCGCGCTGATCAGCTCGGCAACCGTACCCGAAACGTCCTCGAGCAGAGCGGTGCTGGGTTCGACACCAGCCGCCTTGAGGGTGGCGACGTTCGAAGCGAGCTCCGTCTGGTACCGCAGTGCCGCCGGCAGGATGACCGTCGAACCCAGTTCCATCGTCAGCCGTGCCTCGACACCGACCGTGAGCGCATACTGCTCCAGCCCGATCTCGTAGCGGCTGTGCATCTCCCGATCGCTGAAGACGCGGTACTTCTCGAACAGGGCGATCGCTTCCGGCTTGATCAGCTCCGGCAGCGCGTCAAGTGTCGTCTTGAGGTTCGGCAGCCCGCGGGAAGCGGCTTCGGTCTGCCAGTTGTCCGAGTAGCCGTCACCGTTGAACACCACTGCGCCGTCTTCGGTGATGATGTCCGTGAGCAACGTCTGCACGGCCTTGTCGAAATCGGTACCGGCCTCGACCGCCTTCTCCAGCTCGGTGGCGCAGTAGTCCAGCGCCTCGGCCATGATCGTGTTGATCGTGACCATCGGGCCCGCCACCGACTGCATCGAACCCGGCGCGCGGAACTCGAAGCGGTTGCCGGTGAACGCGAACGGACTGGTGCGGTTGCGGTCGCCGGGATCGGTCGGCAGCACCGGCAGCGTGTCGACGCCGATGATCATCGAGCCCTTGCCCTTCGACGACGTGGCCGCGCCCTTGGCAATCTGCTCGAACACGTCGGCGAGTTGGTCGCCGAGGAAGATCGAGATGATCGCCGGCGGGGCTTCGTTCGCACCGAGCCGGTGGTCATTGGTGGCCGACGCCACCGACGCCCGCAGCAGCCCGCCGTACTTGTGCACGGCCCGGATGACGGCGGCACAGAAGACCAGGAACTGCGCATTCTGGTGCGGAGTGTCACCCGGTACCAGCAGGCTGCCGAGATCGGCGTTGCCGAGTGAGAAGTTCACGTGCTTACCCGAACCGTTGACGCCGGCGAACGGCTTCTCGTGGAACAGGCACTCCATGCCGTGCTTCTTGGCGATCGTCTTGAACGTGGTCATCAGCAGCTGCTGATGGTCGGCGGCGATATTGGCCCGCTCGAACATCGGGGCGATCTCGAACTGCCCGGGTGCGACCTCGTTGTGGCGAGTCTTCGCCGGGATGCCGAGCTTGAACAGCTCGCGCTCGGTGTCCATCATGAAGCCGAGCACCCGCTCGGGGATGGCGCCGAAATAGTGGTCGTCGAACTCCTGCCCCTTGGGCGGCTTGGAGCCGAACAGCGTGCGCCCGGAGTTCAGCAGGTCGGGACGGGCCAAGAAGAAGTGCCGGTCCACCAGGAAGTACTCCTGCTCGGCGCCACAGAACGAGACCACGTGGTCGGGATTGACGTGGCCGAACAGCTTCAGGATCCGCTCGGCGTGCGCGCCCATCGCCTGCTGTGAGCGCAACAACGGTGTCTTGTGGTCGAGCGCCTCGCCGGTCATCGACACGAAGACGGTCGGGATACACAGCGTGTTGCCGTTCGGGTTCTCCAGCACGTAGGCCGGGCTGGTGACGTCCCAACCGGTGTAGCCACGGGCTTCGAAGGTGTTGCGCAGGCCGCCGCTGGGGAAGCTCGAAGCGTCGGGCTCGCCCTGGATCAGGGTCTTGCCGGCGAACTCGGCCAGCGTCGAGCCGTCGGACACCGGCTCGAGGAAGCTGTCGTGCTTCTCAGCGGTGAGGTTGGTCAGTGGGTAGAAAACGTGCGCGTAGTGGGTCGCACCCTTTTCCAGCGCCCAGTCCTTCATAGCGGAGGCGACGGCGTCGCCGACCGACGGGTCGAGCTTCGCGCCATGCTCGATGGTCGCCATGACCGACTTGAAGACCGACTTGGGTAGCCGCTGCCGCATGACAGCTTTGCTGAAGACGTTGGATCCGAAGATCTCGCCAGGCTCTTCGCCCTCGACGAAGCTCACTGCCGGCGGTACATAGCCCTCGACGTTGTTGATCGCCTGCAAACGGGTGGCGTTTCCGCTCAATTCAAGGTCCTATCACTGCTGTGCGTCTGCAACCGATTTGCGACGCCACCGGCCTACATTAGGGACCTGTCGTTCCGTTGCTGTTACGCGCGCGTCAAGGACAGAAGGCGGTGTAAACGATTGCTGTGTCGTTAGGCACCCACCGCGGACGGGTATAGGTGGAGTAAATGAGCAAACACCTTGCGCTCGCAACAAGCCTGGCGGCGGTGATCGTTGCTGTCGGCTGCGGCGCCCAGCGTCAAGCGGACAACCCATCGTCGTCGCACGCCGCCCCGACCAGCACCGGAATACTGCCCTCGGACGTGCCAACCGAAGGCACCCGGTCGCCCGCCGACAACCTGCCTCCTCCGGCGGAGCCACAGAGTGGACCGCCGGTCGCCGGCCAAGTGCCCGGGCGCATCGTGGCCGTCGGGATTGGACCAGAGGGCGTCGTCGTCGACGCCGTCACCCGAACGGTGGCGGTGGCCAAACGAGACCCGAACGAACTCGTCCTGATCAACGCCGATACCGGCGTGATCACCGGGCGCACCCCGCTGCCCGGTGTCGTGCGCCATCTGCAACTGGCGAAGCCCGGTGGCCCGGTGCTGGTACCGGTCGAAAGCACGAACGCGCTTGTCCGCGTCGACCTGCCGGGCGGCAGGGCCGAGGCACAGATCATCACCGGCACCGTTCCGCACGACGCCTCCGAGGCACCGAACGGCACGGTGTTCGTCGCCAACGAACTCGGCGGCACAGTGACAGTGCTGCGCGGCGACCAGATCGTCAAGGTGTTCACCGACAGCGTGCAGCCCGCGGGTATGGCACCGGTCGCGACGTCGATGGGCTTGCTGGACGTCCGCAAGAACGACCTGACCATCTACGACGCCGACAAGCTGACCGTCGTCGGCTCGACACCCGCCGGCGCCGGACCCACCCACCTCGTCGCCGACAAGCACGGCCGGATGATCGCGACCGATACCCGCGGCGACGCGGTCAGGGTCTTCACGCCGCTGCCGGCGCCACGGGAGGTCGCCAGCGTCGCGCAGGCCGGCGGCCCGTACGGCATCGCCTACGACCCGACACGCGACCGGCTGTGGGTTGCCTCGTCCGGCACCAACGACGTCGTCGGTTACGACATGGCCGAGCCGACACCGCGCGAGGTGCAGCGCATCCCCACCGTCCAGAACCCTTACACTCTCGGAGTCGACGCGACCACCGGCCGGCTTTTCATCGCCGGCGTTAGCGGTGGCCGGTTACAGATCGTCGACCTACCGTCATAGATTGGAAACCATGGGTATTCGCCGCCGGACCATTACCCGCGACCACGATGTCGACTACGACGAACACGCGGTGACCGCGAGCGGCCCCGAAGGCGAGGCGGCCGGCGTACGGGCGGTGATGGTGTCGCTGCAACGCGGTCTCAAGCAGATGGGTCTGGCGCGGACCACCGCGGCGCTGGTCCGGCTGAACCAACGGCAGGGCTTCGACTGTCCCGGCTGCGCGTGGCCGGAGGAACACGGTGGTCGCAAGTTCGCTGAATTCTGCGAGAACGGCGCCAAGGCCGTCGCAGAAGAGGCCACCAAACGGGTCGTCACGCCCGACTTCTTCGCCCGGCATTCGATCGCCGAGCTCGCCGCCAAGCCGGAGTACTGGCTCAGCCAGCAGGGCCGCCTGACCCGTCCGATGGTGGCGCGCGACGGCGACACCCACTACCGGCCCATCGCGTGGGACGATGCCTACCGCCTGATCGCCGAGCACCTGCGCGCGTTGAGCAGCCCGGACGAGGCGTTGTTCTACACCTCCGGACGCGCCAGCAACGAGGCCGCGTTCGTGTACCAGCTGATGGTGCGCAGCTTCGGCACCAACAACCTGCCGGACTGTTCCAACATGTGCCACGAATCCTCCGGCACCGCGTTGAGCCAGTCGATCGGCATAGGCAAGGGCTCGGTCACGGTCGCCGACCTCGAGCACGCCGACCTGATCATCGTCGCAGGGCAGAACCCCGGCACCAACCATCCCCGCATGCTCTCGGTGCTGGAGAAGTCGAAAGCCAACGGCGCGAAGATCATCGCGGTCAACCCGCTACCCGAGGCCGGGCTGCTGCGGTTCAAGGACCCGCAGAAGGTGCACGGCGTGGTGGGCGACGGCATCCCGATCGCCGACGAGTTCGTCCAGATCCGGCT
>JAOPWF010000293.1 GCA_025965815.1 Mycobacterium sp. | reverse complement strand
ACTGCTCGGGGTCGTCATGCTGGCGATCATCGTCGTGGCGGTCCTCAGATGACGAAACCGCCCACTCGTGACACGCTTGGACCGCCCCGATCGGTTCACGCTACCCCCCGTTGACCCCGCAGCCGCCCGCCCGAGCCCTTGTTAACGGACGGCTGCGGGCCCCCTGGCGCCAAAGGAACCCTTGGCTGCCCGAGGCCGGCGGGACTGTAGCAGCAGCCGCGCCGGAGGCCTTCTCATTCGCCTGCGTGCTCGTAGAGCAACTTGGTGCCCTCTCGGCTGTCCAGTTCGGGCAGCATCTGTAACCAGACGTCCACCACCGCCATAATCGTTTCGCGAATGCGGCCAGCCTTGTTGACCTGGTCAACGATGAAGTCGAGCTCGCCAGCACCCTGATCGCGGAACATATTGTCGGTGAGGTCCTCGGTGGTGAACCACCGGTAGGCCACGATTAGCTCCGCGGCCGGGCGCTGGTCCAAGTCCTGGGCATAGGCGGCGATCTCGGTGAGCGCCGCGTAGAGCACGGGTATGCCTAACTCGGCGGTGCGCAGCCGTGGCGCGAGGGTCGCGAACAGGTCGAGCAGCGCGAGAAGCACGTCGCCGAGCTGCTCGGGTTCGGTGCACTCGTCGAGGATCGTCTCGGCGTTGCCACGGTCTGAGGCGTAGCCGGTGCCGAGATAGCGGACCAGCGCGAGGGCGCGGCCGCGGGCGTCGGTGCCGTTCATGCGGCCGACCTTCCGTGCTTTTTAGCCAAGAGACGCATTCTAGCAACGGCCGGGGACATCGGCTTGGGCGCTTTCGCCAGCAGGCGCGCCTTAGCTTCGACGCCGGACAGTGCCCGCCGGCTTGGGCCGCCATCAGTGCGGATAAGAAACTTCCGCAGCTCGTCCTCTTTGGCGTACTTGATGACATCCTCCAGCGTTGGCTGCACATGCTCGGCCAGCGACCGTAACCCCACCGACGTATCACGGTAAGCCGGCGTTGACACCCGGGGCGACATCGATGATCTTGCCGGACACCAGGGTTCGCAGGGGCTGTCCGCCCGCGGACACGCTCCAGTCGTCCTGGAAGGTCTGGAACGCGAACGAGCTGTGCGCGACGTCCCCGCGGCTCACCATCTCGAGCACGTCACCGCGACACACCGGCAGGTCCACGCTGTAGTTCAGGCCGGTCGAGTCGACTGAGAGTTGGAGGGTGCCGGATCTCGTTGCGCCCAAGATGTATTCGTCCTGGTGATTGAACCGGCAGACCACGCCCGGCCAGCCGTCGCCGCGGGACTTGTCCACGAAACTCGGGGCGATACGCTCAATAAATCCGCCGAGATTCTCTGAATCGCTGTTGAACACCAACGCGTAACCACCGATCGTGCGCGAGGCCCCGCCGCGCAGTTCGACGGGCAGGGCAGTCGTCCGCGATTCGACTGCGGGTCCTATTCTTGCCGTTTCGCTCATTTCATCAGTTCTCCTCACGTCGGGTCGCGGCGTGGCCGGCGCCGAAAAGGAAGTAAGAGCAGCGGCCACGCCGCAAGTCCGAGGGGGGGTCATCGGGCCCCTGGCCCGTTCCGTCGCCTATCCCCGGCCGTCACCAACTCATCATTTATTGGCACGGCTCACCGCCTCCCTGCCGGTCAGTCGCTGATTGGATCTCGGTGGGTGGACGCGTGCGGGCGCACAACGCATCCCAGTCCTCATCCGGCAAGGCGCTGATCCATTCCTCGACCGCCGCTGTCAGGTCATACACTTCGGTCCCTTTCTGCCGCATACTCGGTCACCGCGCTGGCCTCGAATAGCCATCTGCCGCAGATCAATTGGCTGCCGTCGAGGTCAGCGGCCAGGCGTTGCACCTGACGCTTCGAAAGGCCCAGAATCGCGGCAGCTTCGCGTGCGGTGATCAGCCTCTCTTGCTGCAATTGTCCTACTGCACGGTCGGATTCATGTCCCGACTCGGACGCGCGGACCGCGGCGTCGAGGTAGTCGTAGTGCCGGCGCAACCATGCAGGGATCGGCTGACCGGTGAGTTGTCGCCGCCGCAGGACCTCCGCCGCGCAGTAATAGGCGGCGCGAACATCCCCGGCGGGAAGGTTCACGACAACCCACGTTTCCGGTCGCGCCGGCGCTTCCAGATCACCGGTACTTTGCCCTCCACGCGAGCCGCATCGCCTCCACCTCGTCGGCCGACGCGCCTGCACGTATCGCGTCCCTGATCGCGTGCAGTCCATCGACCGCGTCCGGCTCGTCATCATCGGCGGCGCGCACCGCCCGCACCATGGCCTCGTTCAGCGACTTCGTCAGCGAGGTGCGTTCCGAGCCGCTGATCGTGTCGCGACACAGATGCTCGGCCAATTGCAGCGCGGTCTGCCCGTCAATGGAGTTCAGCTGGCCTATGGCCCGCAGCTCGTCCCGCACCATGACGACCAGCTCAGCATCCGCTGTCGGCGTGGAACCGTTGCGACTCACAGACTGGGCAGGTTGTCGGGCCGACTGCTGAAAATGCTGCTGCCTGTGCCGTGGTGAGCAAAATTTGGCGTCCGATCGTCGCGCTTCGAAAAAGGCCCCGCAGGAACTTAGGGCGCATTTGCGACGTGTGGTCATGGCATCATTCCTTCGGTTAAAAACGCTTAAAATTCGGTTCGGATTCGCTTGAATCCTATTATGGCGCAACACTTGTCGAAGCTCGAAACATGCTGTGGCACAGGCGCTTTAAACATTTCACAAACTCTCCATGGAAAGATTCAAGAAGCGACATGGCAGTCGCCGGCCATCGGGCCAGAAAGAAACGACCCCCCCTCCCTATGCACGAGATGCGTTGCAGCGCAACGGCATTGGTCGCTGGGATGTGGTGTGGCACAACGGTATTCGCGTGACTCTTCATGCGGCGCCGCCAACCTGCCGCGGCAGGCATTCTTGGCAGGTGCCGGCCTGATATGCGAGTCCGCCAAACCAGACCGTTGTGGTGTAGATCGGGTCGCCGGTTTCGGTGCCGGTGCGCATACGTGACCGCAGCAGTCGCACACCGTGTCGGCGGCGCCGTGCGCCTTGAGCATTCGCAGACAGGCGCTGCAAACCACGAGTCCCGGCTTCCATGCGCACGACCACACCGGTTCTGGCCGGCGCGGGTCAGGCATATGGGTGCAGGTTCGGGTGCTCCCTGCAACCCATTTGACGAACGTGTGAAGTCCGAGGCGTAGCCAGTCGTCGACGCCGGAGGCTGGGATGTGCCGGGTGCCGCCGGGCCGATTCTCGACGGTTTCGATAAGGGTGATCGATTCGGTTTGTGCTGCGCGGAGTTGGTCGGCCCAGGCGGTCGGGATGTGTTGCTGGAGCTCGGCGGCCTGCGCGGGTGTCAGCGCGGACAGCAGGTCGTCTAGGTCCATGGCGGTTATGCCGGCGGTAGCGGTCATGCCTTTCCCTTCTGAAGTTCGTGGTGGGCGACGTTCGCGCTGCAACTGCGCGTCGCCGGTCGGGGTGTCGGGATGCAGGACGCGGCTCAGCGATCGGAACACCGGGCCGGCGCGGGCCTGGCCGACCCTCCGGAACAAGAGCCGCGCCCAGTCGGTTTCGTCGCCACTGTGTGCCTGTTCTAGCCCGGTGACGACGAAACCGAGGCGGGACATGTCGCCGGCCAGCTGCTCGGCGTAATGGCCGTCGATGGTCCACACCTTGAACGTGGGGTCATAGGAACGCGCATAGCTGGGCACTGTCTTGATGATTGCGACGGCGGTCGCGTCGTAGCTGAAGTGGAGCCGGTACTGGCCGTTGGTTCGTTCGAAGCGGATTGCGGAAACCTTCACCTCTGGCGCTCCTCTGCCGATCCGGTGGCCGATGAGTGCTGCCGCTGACCTGCGGATAGAGAGCACAAGCACGCATAGCACGCATGGACTGCAAACTTCTTCATATGCGCGCGTACGCGTGGGGAAAACTTTCCATGCGTGCTATGCGTGCTATGGGTCCCGCCCGCGACGTTGCTAGGAGTCATCTTCAACGACCTTCACGGCGATCCCCCAGCGCCATCGCTTGCCGCAGGACGGCGGATCCGCCGGGTATCCCTGGAGGTCCAACGCCCGCCCGAAGGCCTTCTGTGACATCGGGTCGGCACCGTCCGTGGCGCGCCATTTCTCCCAGGCTTCATGGAGTGTTGCGGTGGTGGCCTTGACGGCGGGAGCGACTACCACCCAGTCCTCGTCTGAGACGAACCGCCGGACCGCGTCGCTGTCCAGCCGATAGTTGTCAGTGGCCTTGAGGACAGCAGGCGGCTCGTCCAACCCGCGCTTGGTGTACTGCACCCATCCGGCCACGGCCCAGGCCATCACCGCGTCGGCTTCGGCCTGGAGCTCGTCGTCCAGGTTGACGTTCCGTTCCTCCGGCGGGATCACCACATCGAACGGGATGACGCGTAGGCGCCTCCAGGTGGCCTGATCGTCGCCCGACACCTTCGGTAAATGGTTGGTGATCAGGACCGGGGTATGGCTGGGATGGAATTCGATGAAGTCCTTATGCATTTTCCGGGCGCGAATGGTGTCGCCGCCGGTCAGTTGCTTCATCTTGACTTCGTTCAGCCGCTTGTCCCGCTCCGACTCGGAAACGACGGCCAGCCTGCGTCCCAGTAAATCCATTTCACCGGTCGGATGGGCACCCTGCCGCTGCATAAACAGTTCGGGTTCGGCGGTCATCGCGTAGTC
>JAOPWF010000181.1 GCA_025965815.1 Mycobacterium sp. | reverse complement strand
GGATGGCACTGGGGACGACGCTGCAGGTGCCGCCGGAGATGTGGCCGCCGGACCGCGCCGCGTTCGAACGGTACTGGCAGGAATCGCTGGCCCGGGTGCACATCGACGACACGGTCCGCGGTTACCTGTACCCGATCGCGGCGAGCCGGGTGCGGGGAGTGAAGCTTCCGGGGCCGTTGCGGAGGCTGTCCGAAGGTGCCGCGCTGCTGATCACGACGGGCTTCCTGCCGCAACAATTCCGCGACGAGATGCGGTTGCCCTGGACTGCACAGCATGCGCGCCGATTCGACCGGTTGATCGGAGTCATCCGGGTGGTCAACCATGCCATGCCGCGTTTCGTCCGGCAGTTCCCGTTCAACGTTCTGCTGCGTGATCTGGACCGGCGGATCCGGACCGGGCGTCCCCTGGTTTAGCCGCTGACCAGGTGCGAAGCTGCACTAAGCATTCGGGCGTATGGTCGGTGCAATGCGTACCGATGGTGATAGTTGGGACATCACGACGAGTGTCGGTTCCACCGCGTTGTTCGTGGCCGCCGCAAGAGCTTTGGAGGCGCAGAAGCCCGAACCGCTCGCTGTGGATCCCTATGGCGAGGTGTTCTGCCGGGCCGTCGGCGGCCAGTGGGCCGACGTGCTCGACGGCAATGCTCCCGACGACCGGTTGAACACCGAGTTCGGTAAGTACTTCATCAACTTCCAGGGCGCGCGGACCAGATATTTCGACAACTACTTCGGGCTCGCCGCCGAGGCGGGAATCCGGCAGGTGGTGCTGCTGGCCGCCGGCCTGGACTCGCGGGCCTACCGGTTGCGGTGGCCGGATCGCACCGTGATATTCGAAGTCGACCAACCCCAGGTACTGGACTTCAAGCGCGAGGTGCTCGCCGAACGCGGCGACAATCCCACCGCCGAGCGCCTTGAAATTGCCGTCGACCTGCGCGAGGATTGGCCGCAGGCGTTGCGGGACAGTGGATTCGACCGCACCCGGCCATCTGCATGGATTGCCGAGGGCCTGCTGATCTACTTACCCGCGCCGGCCAGGAACCGACTCTTCGCGGGTATCGATTCGTTGGCCGCGTCCGGCAGTCGCTTCGCCGTCGAGGAGTCGACGCCGATGGATCAGGCGGCGTTCGAGGCCGCCCGTGAGGAGGAGCGCACGGCGGGCACCGACGACGCCTGGTTCTCGCTGGTCTACAACGAACAGCATCACCCCGCCGAGCAGTGGTTCACCGACCGCGGCTGGAGCGCGGCGGTCACCCCGCTCGCGGATTACCTGCGTGAGCTCGGACGTCCGGTTCCCCAGGCGGAGTCCGAGGCCGGTCCGATGGTGGACAGCATCAGCCTGGTCAGCGCGGTGAAGGCCTGACTAGCGACCCCAGTCGGCGGCCTGCTCATTGCGGATCGACCACCGCGCCGAGCTGACGTCGGCTTCGCCGCTGAGCTGACTTACGGCAGTCTCGAACACGGTGTCGTCGCGCTTGGCGGCGGTCACCTCCGCACGCAGCTCAGTCTGCGCCGGATCGGTCGATGCTGACGAACGCAGCCCCTTCAGTTGAAAACCCGGCCGGGCGATCGTCTCGACGACCAGCGTCCTGACCGCATTCGTCGCACCGGACCGGCACGTCACATCGAAAACGTAGTCAGCGGGCGGGGTTTCGCGGCCACCGCGGAGCGGTTTGCGGTCCATCACAGCCGCCAGCGGTTGCAGAAGGCCGTTGGCGGCGACGATGATGAATGCACCGGTAATGGCTTCCCGCCACATCCAGGCGCCCGCGAGCGCGCCCACGGCCGCGGTGGACCACAGCGTGGCAGCGGTGTTGAGCCCCGTCACCGACAGGCCCTGTTTCATGATGACCCCGGCGCCCAGAAAGCCGATGCCGGAGACGATCTGCGCGGCGACCCGCAGGGGCGCGTCCCGGCCGCCGAAGGCGAAGCCGCCAAGGATCAGGAACAGCGCCGAACCCATGCTCACCAGCGCCATGGTCTGCAGGCCCGCCATCCGGGACCGCCACTGTCGCTCGATCCCGATCGCAATGCCGAGCACGGTGGCCAACCCGACCCGCATCAGCATATCGACCGCACTCATGGCAAGGATCTTCCGGCACGCGGGGCGGTCTCGTGCCCAGACACGCAGGCTAGTTGAACATGAAATCGCGCATGAACCGCGTCATGCGGCGCAGGTACTCCGGCTGGCTGACATGCAGGATGTGGTTGCCCGGGAACCAGTGAAATGCGCAGCGATCCCAGTGCTCCCACAGCATCTCGGCCTGCTCCGGCGGCGCGAGGCGATCGCCGAGGCCGGTGATGATCAGGCGCCGATCCCGGGGCACCAGTGGCGCGTAGTTCAGTGGCGAGTGGTAGGCAGATGCGGCGGCCGACGCCCCGAGGCCACTGTTGGTGACCCGGTTGCCGAGCTCGACGAGCTTGTTGGCCGGCCACCACTCGTCAAACGCCGCGTCCGGCGTCACCACGGGGACATTCGGGATGACGGCCTGGATGCGGTCCTCGACGCTGGCGATCAGTGCCGAGGTGTAGCCGCCCAACGACATACCAGTCAACGCGATCCGGTCCACACCGGTGAACTCCAGATAGTCGATGAGCGAACGGAAGTCGTGCACGGCCTGGGCCATCGCTTCCGCGAAGCCGCTCATACCGTGCGCGAAGTATCCGTAGCCACTGAACGGCGAGAACTTCTCGGCGCGGCGCCCGTGGAACGGCAGCGTGTAGAGCAGCACGTCATAGCCGGACCGGTAGAACCAGGGCAGCGAAAAGAACAGGCCGTTCACCAAGTAGGCGGACCCCATGAAGCCGTGGATGACGCACAGCGTGGGATGCGGCCCGTCCGTATGACGCCAGTGCTGGGCATGCACGACGTTGTTGCGGGTCAAGCCGTGCCACTTGTCGCGCATCGCCGGATTGACCGCTTCGAAGCTGCTGGCGAACCGGATGTTGTGCACGTGACCGTGCGCGATCCACTCCGCGACCGGGTTCGCCGGACGCGACGAGATCCGCGGTACGGCCGTCGGCGCCGGGAACGAGACGGCGGGATCGTGCCGGCTGGCCAGTTCGGCGTAGTAACCCAGGGCGTTGCGCTCACCACGCGACTCCGACGGCCGCAGGGCGGCCCTCGCGACCGGAACCAGCATCGCCCCGCCGACCAGGGAGGCGATGGCGGTGCGGAGTCCGATATCGGCGAGCGCCGAGGAGTCCACGATCATCCGTTGACGCCGCGTCAGGTCTGAGCGGTGCGGGAGGCCGCGGGCGCCGACGTCGGCGCCAGGAACGTCGGGAACAGGGATGGGGGGATCGACAGGGGCAGCGTTGGACATCTCCGGAACGGACAAGTCGGCCGGCCTTTCTCGGCAGGGTGGCTGAACAACTGAGAGTGTCAGCCCACCAACCGGATGGTAACTCCCAGCAGGTCTACGTCAGGCGGTAGACCACCATGTCGCCGACCGTCGTGGCGGGATAGTTCTGGGCGACCCAGTCGGCGATCTCGCGGGTATGCGCGGCGGTCCTGTTCGGTTCCCGGATGACCTCGCCACCGCCGGGTCCGCGCCCATCGGGTCCTTTCTGTTCGGCCCGGCCCGCCTCGACGTAGTACGCGATCTTGCGGCCGTGCACATAGTCGATGAACTGCTGCAGAGTCGGCACGGGGTCGCCGCTCCACCCGCCGACGGCCATCACCGATGTGCCAGAGGCGATTTCCAGCGCCGCCGCCGACTGCGAACCGTTGGTCGCCGCCGACCAGGGTGTGTGGGTGGCGGCCAGCAACGCCGCGACGTCGCTGTTCGTTGGCTTCTCGGCAGCCCACGGACCGCCGCCCGTTGTCACCGCCAACCGACCCCTGCCCACGCCTGCGCGGACCAGATTGACCGCGTTGGGGATGGAACCGTGGTGCGGGGTGGCCACGGTGGCGACGGTGAACGCCGCGGTGCCACCCAGGCCGGCCAGCAGGCCGACCACGATCACGGTGGTGGTCGTGAGCCGCCGGTTGGTCGCCAGCACGCCGAGCGCCGCGGCGGCCGCCAGCGCCAGGATGGTCCACCTGGTCCACGGAGGTCCAAAACCGTTGCGGCGCATCAGGTTCACCGACCATCCGGCC
>JAOPWF010000176.1 GCA_025965815.1 Mycobacterium sp. | reverse complement strand
TCCGCACCCGTCCCAGCAGTTCGCGTTGATCCGGTCGGGCCGGCACCACGCTCTTGACCGCCCATCCCGCGGACGCGACGTCGACCGCCTGCACGGCGGCGCGCACATTGGCCACCACATCGGGGCGGCTGCGGAATGTCGTCGGGCCGAGGAAGGCATTCAGCACCGACTGGGTGAGCGGCGGCCGGATACCGCCGAGCAGCCGGGCTATCCGGAGCAGGATTCCGTACTCGATCTTCTGCGGGGTGCGTGCGGGCGAGGCGGTGCAGTTCATCAGGACCGCCCGGCCGATCCGGTCGGGATGGGTGGCGGCGAATGTGCCGCCGATCATGCCGCCCCACGAATTGCCGACGTAGTGGGCCCGGTCGATCTCGAGCGCGTCCAGGATGTCGACGATGCAGCGCGCGCATTCCTCGAAGGTGAACATCGCGGTGAGCGACTCGCTGCCACCGTGTCCGGGCGGATCGACGAGGATCACCCGCCTGCGGCTTCCGAAGTGCTCGGCCTGCGCTGCCCACATATCGCCGGTCATCAGCAGGCTCGGCCAGAACAGGATCGGCTCGCCAGTCCCGCTGACCTGGACCCGCACGCTGCCCAGGACCGTGTCGATCGGGACAGCCTGCACCAGCGACAGGCTAGTCCGGTTCGACGCGGGAGGGCCACCAGCTGCGCGGCCCGATCAGCGTGAACAGCGCCGGGATCACCACGGTGCGCACGACGAATGTATTCGCCCGTCGACATGACTTGGGTGCCAACGACTTCCGCGCGCTGGTGCACATCATGGTCGCCGAAAGTGCGGGGTCACCCTGACCGCAGGGGAGCTCACACAAGGCGATGACCGGCCTGTCCGACGCCGACCTGGCGGCGGCGCACCGCGTCTTCACCGCCGTCATCGACGCTATGCGGGCCTTTCACGCCGAACTCGGCGCGCGGTGATCAGTCGCGATTGAGCGTGGCCTCCTCGAGGTCCAGTCCGCGAAGCACCGAGCGCCAGCGCCGCCGCACCGGTCAGTTCCGGCACCGTCTTGTAGGCGACGAACCCGACGGCGAAGGTGGTGGCCACCGGCAGCCCGACCGCCAGCAGCCCGATCGACCGGATGTTGCGCCGCATGTTGACGTACGAGCTCTCCAGACCCGCCGACCACAACAGCGGCGGCAGGATCACGAACAGCACCAGCTCGGGGTCGAGCTGGATCTGCGGGAAGCCGGGGATAGTCCCGCCATCAAGCCGGCCAGCACCAGCGCCAGGGGCGCCGAGACGTTGAGGCGGCGCGCCACCGCCGACAGCAGCACCGCCACCACCAGAACCGCCAGCAATGGGGCGTTCACGTCGTCAGACCTCCTCCCGGTGGCTGTCCCGCCGCCCACCTATCCTGAGCAGCATGCAGGATTTCGGTCGGAGGTGCCCACGGTGGTGAGACGGTTGCGACAGCGACTGCGCAGCGCAGCAGGACAAGGCGCGCTGGGGTCTTCGAATTCGTGCGAGCACCTGGACGGGGCCGCGGAGATCGACGAACCGGAGCCGCTCGCCGAGAGCTGCCAGGAATGTGCCGAGTCGGGCGAGTCCAGCTGGGCGCACCTGCGGATGTGCCTGACCTGCGGTCACGTCGGATGTTGCGACTCGAGTCCACTGCAGCACGCGGCGGCGCACTTCCACCGGACCGACCATCCGGTGATGCGGTCGGCCGAGCCGGGTGAGGACTGGCGCTGGTGCTACGTCGACGTCAGGCTGGCCTGAATGTCTGGCAGGCTTGAAGGCGATGAGCGAAACGACTGAAGGTGCCCCCCTGTCCGACGACGTGCAGCTGCCGTCGGACGACGAAACGGACAGCGAGTCGGGGTCCAAGCCGCCGAACGGCCGCGCGACGGTAATGGTGCTGGGTTCCGGAGAGCTGGCCCGCGAACTCGTGTTGGCCTTTCAGCGGCTCGGAGCCGTCGTGGTCGCCGTCGACCGGTACGCCGACGCGCCCGCGCACCGTGTCGCGGACCGCTGCGCCGTGGTCAAGATGAACGACCCGGATGCGCTCAC
Organism: Mycobacterium sp.; assembly: GCA_025965815.1. Lineage (GTDB taxonomy): Bacteria > Actinomycetota > Actinomycetes > Mycobacteriales > Mycobacteriaceae > Mycobacterium. The sequence goes on along the minus strand of JAOPWF010000176.1, from coordinate 907 downwards.
CGCACTGATCGAGCGGGAGAACCCGCAGCTGGTGGTGACCGAATCGGGAATCATCGCCGCTGACGCGCTGGAAGCGGTGGCCGAACGCGGACAGATTGAGGTGGTTCCGACCCCGCGCACCGCCCGGCTCAGCCTCGACCGTGAAGGTGTGCGCCGGTTGGCCGCCGATGAGCTGGGGTTGCCGACCGCTCCGTTCTGGTTCGCCGGTTCGGTCGAGGAGCTGGCGGCGGTCGCCGATCATGCCGGCTTCCCGCTGGTGGTCAAGCCGATCGTCGCCGTGCCCGGTGAGGGGCAGTCGGTGCTGCTGCGGCCCGACGACGTCGAGCCGGCCTGGCAGCGTGCGATGGCCGCGGGCCGCGTCACCCACAACAAGGTGCTGGTCGAGACGATCGTGGAGATCGACTACGAGCTCACACTGCTCACCGTCCGAACGGACGGGCCGTCGGGGCCCGCGCTGCACTTCTGCGAACCCATCGGCCATAACCAGGTGGACGGCGACGTCATGGAGGCCTGGCAACCGCAGCAGATGACCCATGCCGCGCTGGACGCCGCCAAGTCCATCGCGGCGCGCATCGTCAATGCCCTCGGCGGGCGGGGCGTATTCGGCGTGGAACTGCTGGTCCGCGGGGACGAGGTCTACTTCGCAGATGTGCGTGCCCGGCCGCACGACAGCGGTCTGGTCACCCTGCGCTCGCAACGGCTCTCCGAATTCGAGCTGCATGCCAGGGCGATCCTCGGGCTGTCGGTGGACACCATCATGATCTCGCCCGGTGCCGCCGAGATCACCTATGGCGGGGCCGTATCGGTCGACAGCGGCAGCGACGAGGGCAGGCCCGACGTCAACCAGGTACTGATCGAGGCGCTCGGCGTCCCGGAGAGCGACGTCCGGCTGTTCGGCCATCCCGAG
>JAOPWF010000160.1 GCA_025965815.1 Mycobacterium sp. | reverse complement strand
TCGTGGTAGGCGGTGATCTTCTTCTCCTGCTCGCTGATGATCCGGCCCTTGCGGCGCGGCCCGCCGATCACCCGGTCAACCGCTTCCTCCATCGCCAGCGCGGTGATGACGGTGCCGTTCTCCCGGGCGGTCAGCAGCGCCGCCTCGTTGATGACGTTGGCCAGATCAGCGCCCGACATGCCGACGGTGCGCTTGGCCAGCCCGTCCAGGTCGGCGTCGGGAGCCATCGGCTTGCCCTCCGAGTGCACCCGCAACACCGCCCGGCGTCCGGCCATATCCGGGTTCGAGACCGGGATCTGCCGGTCGAACCGGCCGGGGCGCAGCAGGGCGGGGTCGAGGATGTCGGGCCGGTTGGTGGCAGCGATCAGGATGACGCCGGCGCGCTCACCGAAGCCGTCCATCTCGACCAGCAGCTGATTCAGGGTCTGCTCGCGCTCGTCGTGGCCGCCCCCGAGGCCGGCGCCGCGTTGGCGCCCGACGGCGTCGATCTCGTCGACGAAGATGATGCACGGGCTGTTCTGCTTGGCCTGCTCGAACATATCCCGCACGCGGGAGGCACCCACGCCCACGAACATCTCGACGAAGTCCGAGCCGGAGATGGTGAAGAACGGCACGCCCGCCTCCCCGGCGACGGCGCGGGCCAGCAGGGTCTTGCCGGTTCCGGGCGGGCCGTAGAGCAGCACGCCCTTGGGGATCTTGGCGCCCAGCGCCTGATACCGCGACGGGTTCTGCAGGAAGTCCTTGATCTCGTAGAGCTCTTCGACCGCCTCGTCGACGCCTGCGACGTCGGCGAATGTGGTCTTAGGCATGTCCTTGTTCAGCTGCTTTGCCTTCGACTTGCCGAAGCCGAAGCCCATCCGGCTGCCGCCCTGCATGCGGGAGAACATGACGAACAACCCGACCAGCAGCAGCAGCGGTAGCAGGTAGATGAGCAGCGAGCCGAGCGCACTGCCTTGGTTGACGACGGTGTTGACCTGGGCGTTCTTGCCGCTCAGGGCGTCGAACAGCGGGACGCCGTACCCGGTGGGGTACTTGGTGATGATCTTGTCGCTGTTGCCGGTATCGCCGTTGCCGTTCTTGAGCGTCAACCGCAGTTGCTGCTCGCGATCGTCGATCTGGGCGCTCTTGACGTTGTCGCTGTTGATCTGCGCCATCGCCACCGAAGTGTCGACCGGCTTGAAGCCGCGGGTGTCGTCGCTGAAATAGAAGAACGACCAGCCGAGCAGCAACACGACGGCGATCGCGGTCAGCGTGCGGATCACATTTTTCCGGTTCATCAAGCATCGGCCGCGGGGGGCCAGGTCCTTCCGATACGCAAAGAGGAGAGCTTCAGGTTACCGCTACAACAACGGCCGGCAGTTCCCGCACGGTAGCCAAACGCTTCGTGAACGGCACTCGCGGCAGCGGTCAAACACTCCACAGCGGCGCGGGATGTGCTTTTGTGAGACCGTGCGCACCTCAACCGAACGGTTAGTTGACACCAACGGCGTGCAGTTACGCACCGTGGAAGCGGGCGATCGAGGCGCGCCGGTAGTGCTGCTGGCTCACGGCTTTCCTGAACTCTCCTACTCGTGGCGCCACCAGATCCCGGCGCTGGCCGCCGCGGGCTACCACGTGCTGGCACCGGATCAACGCGGCTACGGCGGCTCGACCCGCCCGAGCGCCATCGAGGACTACGACATGCACGCCCTTTCCGGCGACCTGATCGGCCTGCTCGACGACGTCGACGCCGAGCAGGCGGTGCTGGTCGGGCACGACTGGGGCGCGATGGTGGCGTGGAACACCCCGCTTCTGCATCCGGAGCGGATAGCGGGCGTGGTCGGCATGAGCGTCCCACCCATGCCCCGGCCACAGGCTCCGCCGACGAAGATCTGGCGGCAGCTGTTCGGGGAGAACTTCTTCTACATCCTCTACTTCCAGGAGCCGGGCGTCGCCGACGCCGACCTCGGCCGTGACGCGAGAGAAACGATGCGGCGCGTCATCGGCGGCCCCCGACGGCCGGGCGACCGGGGTGCCCGCGAGCGGATGCTTGCGCCGGGTCCCGAGGGCTGGGTCGACCGCCTGCCGGACCCGGCCGCCCTGCCGGACTGGATCAGCCAGGACGAACTCGACCACTACATCGCCGAGTTCACCCGGACCGGATTCACCGGTGGGCTGAACTGGTACCGCAATTTCGACCGCAACTGGGAGCGTTCGGCACACATTGCCGATGCGAAGGTCACGGTTCCGGCGATGTTCATTTCCGGCACGGCGGATCCGGTGCTGGGATTCACCCGTCGCGACCGGGCGACCGAGGTCGTCGCGGGTGACTACCGTGAGGTGATGGTCGACGGTGCGGGGCACTGGGTGCAGCAGGAACGCCCCGAAGAGGTCAACGAGGTCCTGCTGGACTTCCTGTCCGGATTGGAACTGGAGCGATGAGCGCACCGATGCGGTTCGGCGTCTTCGTGACGCCGTTTCATCCGACCGGCCAATCCCCCACCGTCGCCCTGGAATACGATCTGGAGCGCACGGTCGCCCTTGACCGGCTCGGGTACGACGAGGCCTGGTTCGGCGAGCACCACTCCGGCGGCTACGAGTTGATCGCCTGCCCGGAGGTGTTCATCGCCACCGCGGCCGAACGGACCCGGCACATCCGGCTCGGCACCGGGGTGGTGTCGCTGCCGTACCACCATCCGCTGATGGTGGCGGACCGCTGGGTACTGCTGGACCACCTGACCCGCGGCCGGGTGATGTTCGGCACCGGACCCGGAGCGCTGCCCTCGGACGCCTACATGATGGGCATCGACCCCGTCGAGCAGCGCCGGATGATGCAGGAATCGTTGGAGGCGGTCCTCGCCCTGTTCCGGGCCGGCCCCGATGAGCGCGTCAACCGCCACTCAGACTGGTTCACCCTGCGCGACGCCCAGCTGCACATTCGGCCGTATACCTGGCCCTATCCCGAAATATCCACGGCCGCAATGGTTTCACCGTCGGGTCCAAGGCTGGCCGGAGCGCTCGGCACGTCGCTGTTGTCGCTGTCGATGTCGGTGCCGGGAGGCTACGCGGCGCTGGAGAACGCCTGGGACATCGTCAACGAACAAGCCACCAGGGCCGGTCGCGGCGAACCGGACCGGGCCGACTGGCGGGTGCTCGGCATCGTCCACCTCGCCGACACCCGCGAGCAGGCGATCGAGGACTGCACCTACGGCCTGCAGGACTTCGCGAAGTACTTCGGAGCGGCGGGATTCGTGCCGATGTCCAACGCGGTGGACGGTACCCAGTCGGCCAGAGAGTTCGTCGAAGAGTATGCGGCGAAAGGCAATTGCTGTATCGGCACCCCGGGCGACGCGATCACCTACATCCAGGACCTGCTGGACCGGTCGGGCGGCTTCGGCACCTTCCTGCTGCTCGGCCATGACTGGGCGTCACCGCAGGCCACCTATCACTCGTATGAGCTGTTCGCCCGCGGGGTCATCCCGCATTTCAAGGGCCAACTGCAGGCGCCGCGGGCATCCCACGACTGGGCCAAGGGGATGCGCGGTCAGCTACTCGGCCGCGCCGGGGAAGCCATCGTCAAAGCGATCAATCAGCACACCGACGAGCTGAAGTTGGAAAGCGAGCAGGACTAGTGCGGGCTGCGGTACTGCGCGGCGGCCGGATGGTAACCCGCGACGACGTTCCCGAGCCGGCACCCGGGCCCGGCCAGGTGCTGGTCGCGGTGAAGGCGTGCGGGATCTGCGGCTCCGACCTGCATTTCGCCTCCCACGGCGAGGAGATGATGTCACTGTCGCGGGAGCTCGAGGGTGTCCCGCAGCTGACCGGCAACGTCGACCTCGGCGCCGACGTTTTCATGGGTCACGAGTTCAGCGCCGAAGTCCTCGATGCGGGCCTCGGCACCGACGCACCCCCTCCCGGCACCCAGGTCACCTCGTTCCCGGTCCTGCTCTCGGGTGCGGAGATTAAGCCCATCGTCTACAGCAACTCCGTGATCGGCGGTTACGCGGAGAAGATGCTGCTGTCGGCGCCGCTGCTGCTGCGCATCCCCAACGGCCTGGACCCGCGGCACGCGGCGCTGACCGAGCCGATGGCGGTCGGACGGCATGCGGTCAACAAGTCCGGCATCGAGCGCGCCGAGCACGCGTTGGTGCTGGGCTGCGGGCCGATCGGCCTCGCGGTCATAGCGTCACTGCGGGCACGTGGTGTGGAAATGATTGCGGCCGCCGATTTTTCACCCAAGCGGCGCGAACTGGCGGCGGCGATGGGAGCGCATCAGGTGCTCGACCCCGCCGACGGCCCACCGTTCGACACTACGACTCCGCCGGTGGTGTTCGAGGCGATCGGCTTGCCGGGGATCATCGACGACTGTTTTCGCCGGGCATCGGCCGGAGCCCGGATCGTGGTCGTCGGAGTGTGCATGCAGGCCGACACCGTGCACCCGTTCTTCGCGAGCATGAAAGAGATCAGCGTGCAGTTCGTGTTCGGTTCGCATCCGAAAGAATTCGCCGACACGCTGCGCTCGATCGCCGAGGGTGAGATCGACGTCGCGCCGATGGTCACCGGCGAGGTCGACCTCGACGGCGTGGGCACGGCATTCCATGAGCTGGCCGACCCGGAACGGCACTGCAAGATCCTCGTCACGCCATAGCCAGGAAACGGCCTCGTCTGGCGCCTAGCGTGGGTTCGGCAATCGACAGAGCGATGGAAGGACCCACCATGAGCGGAAAACACGAGGCAGGCGTTGCCGCCACCGATTGGGAGAAGGCAGAGATCGACCGCGCCAACGCCTCCGGCCTGGTGCCGATCGTGTTCGTGCACGGACTGTGGCTGCTGTCCAGTAGTTGGCAGCGCTGGCGGGACCTGTTCGAGGCCAACGGCTACACCACGCTGGCGCCGGGCTGGCCCGACGACCCGGCCACCGTCGAAGAGGCCTATGCCCACCCGGAGGTCTTCGCGCACAAGATGGTCCAGGGCGTGACCGACCACTACCTGAACGCGATCTCCCAGCTGGACCGCAAACCTGCCGTGATCGGGCACTCGTTCGGTGGGCTGATCGTGCAGAAGATCGCCGGCGAGGGCGTGTCGGCGGCGACGGTGAC
>JAOPWF010000148.1 GCA_025965815.1 Mycobacterium sp. | reverse complement strand
ACCGAGCGCTAGTCCGGGCCACCGGACCCGCCGATATGCCCGCAGTGATCAATCAATTCCATGCGCTGCTCGACCTCATCGTCCGCATCGAGATCGACTCCGGAGTACGCATCCTCGCCCAGACAGTCACCCCGCCTATCGTGCGCAGTCTCGACGCCATCCACCTAGCCACCGGGCTGCGTCTTCGCGATCAGGGTCGACTCACCACGTTCGTGACCTACGACAAACGGCTGGCTGGGGCGGCCTCAACAGCCGGCCTCACCGTGGACATACCCGCCGGCTGACAGTTCGAAGACGACGCGGCGGTTCAACCTACGCAAAGGGTCAGCGGCATCCGCCGGGCCGGTGGTGGTCAGCAAACCATGGCGGTCACGTAGGTTGCGAGTCTTGACTGGCGACACCCGGATCCGGACCGGCTGTTCGACTGGGCGGCTTTCACCGAGGAGGTCTGCGGGAAAGGGGCCGGGCACGCTCGGTGGCGTTGGCGGTCAAGGCGACACCGCTGTGGGGTAGATTGCCTCGTCGTGCTCAGGACGCGACTCGATCTTGATCGGATCCGCGTGGCTCGCCGCGTGATCGATCCGATATTTCTGGATACTCCGCTGTACCAGTGCGACGCGTTGGGGCGCCAGCTTGGCTGCGCGGTGAGTATCAAGCTGGAAACGGCTAACCCGGTCCGCTGCTTCAAGGCCCGGGGTACCGAGCTTGTCGCGAGCCGGCTGACCGGCCGGGGCCGGGCGGCCGTGGTATGCGCCAGCGCGGGCAACCTCGGCCAGGCGCTGGGTTGGTCGGGTGGCCGCCGTGGCCTCGACGTGACGGTCGTGGCACCGCGCTGGGCGCCCGCTGCCAAGCTTGATCGGATCCGCGCGTTGGGTGCGGAGTTGGAGTTGGTGGACGGCGACTTCGAGGTGGCCCGCGAACGGGCGGCGAGTATCGCGCAACAGCGCGGTGTCCGGCTGGTCGAGGACAGCCTGGACATCGAGACCTGCGAGGGCGCGGCGACCATCGGCCTGGAGTTGGCGGGCGGGGCGTCCTCCTTCGACACTGTCCTGATCGCCCTGGGCGGCGGCGCGATGGCCACCGGCGTGGGCTATGTCCTGAAGTCCCTGGTGCCCGGCGTCGAGGTGGTCTGCGTGCAGCCATTTGGCGCACCCGCGATGACCCGCTCCTGGCGCGAGCGCCGGGTCATCACCACCGACTCGACCGACACCATCGCCGACGGCGTCGCCGGCCGGTACCCCATCGCCGCGGTCCTGGACGACCTCCTCGAGGTGGCTGACGACGCCGTTCTGGTCCACGAGGCGTCGATCGTCGCGGGCATGCGGATGCTCCTGGAGTGCGCGGGCCTGGTCGTCGAACCCTCAGCGGCCCTCGGTGTTGCGGCCGTCCTGGAGGACCGTGACCGTTTCGCCGGCCGCCACGTGGCCACCGTCATCTGCGGCAGCAATGTCGACCTGGACGCCTATCACCACTGGGTCCGCATGTGAGGTCCAGAAGCGGTTCGTCCACTATGGAGTGTCGGTGACGAACTGAGCCGGCAGCAACGTCGTTGATCTCGATCTCAGTTAGGCGTGCGTCACCACACCCGTCGCGGCGATTTCCCGCAGCGGTACCGTAGGCGTCGGATGTGTCGAGCGGTCGGTTTGCTCCCGTTCCGCGTGTCTCGCGACGTCGGAGGTGATCACGGTGCACTGGTGCTCATGACAGCCCCATCCCGGGGCGTCACGGAGCCGAAAGGCGACCGTATGAGCAGGACCGACAAGACTCGGCCGTGGTGGGTGAAGTTGGCCGAGAGGCCCATGGTCACGTGTCGACCCCAGCATGATCATCGATTTGGGCCGTGCACATTGCCGAACCGGATCAACGCCGACACCGCACCGATCTACCGCTCCCTGAGGGGCTGCTACTGGGTCGTGACCGACCGCTTCGCCAGCACGATCCACAACGGCTGTCGAGAATGCACGGGCTACTACTACCGGCGCGAGGATCGCCGTCGGAGTCGCCACGAATCGCGTCGCGAGCTACGTGCATCCCGCGAAGACTAATCACAGGTGGCTAGCGCCGGGCGGCCAGGTCCTGCCGGCAGATCACCCACCGGGTCAGGCAGCGGTCATTGTCCAGGATGTCGACGACGCCGAGTTCGGCGGGCCGGGATGCTCTGGCGGAAGCATTCCAAAGCTTGTCACCGATCCTCTGAATTCCAGCAACATCTTCCAGCAAGCTAACCGTCGGGGTCCAGGTGGCTGCGTTCGCCCTCGTGGTCAAGGATGCAGAGGATCTCGGCCGGGTCGCCGTGCGCGCCGAATGCGTGCGGGACCATGGTGGAGAACTCGGCTGCCTCGTTGGTCCCGACCAGGATCGTTCGCTCGCCCAGACGCAGCACGATCGTGCCGGACAGCACGGTGAACCAGTCGCGCCCCGGATGCACCCGCAGCTGTTGCGGCACCTCGCGGGTGACCCGCATCTTGGCGACGGTCTGCCTGCTGTCGCGGGACAGCAGCCAGGTGGTGGTGCCGCGCTCCTCGTTGCAATGCGGGCGGATCACCACGTCGTCGTCGGCATCCGACTCGACCAGCTGGTCAAGCGTGGTGCCCAGCGCCCGGGCGATCGCGGCCATCTGGTCCAGGGCGATGCGCCGGTGGCCGGTCTCGATCCGGCTGAGCGTGGACGGGCTGAGCAGGCAGCGGGTGGCCAGCTCGTCCAGCGACCAGCCGCGGGCCACCCGCAGGCCGCGGATCCGCTGCCGGACCAGGGCCTCCACACCCTCGTCTTGCTTCATACGCAAGATGCTATGCCATCGCAGCAATACGCGGCTACCGTCGACGCATGGCACACGACCACCTGATCGACATGCTCAACCTGGACGCCGAGGTCCTCCATGAATACCACCGCGACCTGATCGGCTGGGTCGGCCGCGAGGCCGCCGACCGGCCCCGGATCGTCGACCTCGGGGCCGGTAGCGGGACCGGCTCCCTCGCCCTCGCCCGGGAACTGCCCGGATCCGAGATCACCGCGCTCGACGTGTCCCCGCAGATGCTGGCCCACCTGCGCAGCCGGGCCGACGCCGCCGGGCTCGGCGACCGGATCCGCACCATCGAGGCCGACCTCGACCAGACGTGGCCCGACCTCGGGCCGACCGACGTGATCTGGGCCGC
>JAOPWF010000135.1 GCA_025965815.1 Mycobacterium sp. | reverse complement strand
GGACGCCGCTCTCCTGGATGGCATCCATCACGATGCGCATCTGGCCCTCGTCGTCGGTGGCCTCGAGTTCGTCGTACGGGATGTAAGGGATCTCGAGGTTGAACGTCTTCTCCGCGAACTTGGCGTACCGCTCCCAGCGCCTGCGGGTCTCCTCCTTGGTGGCCGGAATTTTCTCGCCGGCATGCACGGTGTCGATCAGGCCGACGAACCGCACGTCGGCGCCACCGCGGGCCAGGCCGATCGCGCAGGCGTAGGCCAACGCCCCGCCGAGACTCCAGCCGGCCAGGATATACGGTCCGTCGCCCTGCATCCGCCGCAGGATCGGCACGTATACCGCGGCGCGCTCCTCGATGGAGCCCTCGACCCGCTCGAAGCCGTACATCGGGGTGTCCGCGGGCAGTCGGGACAGCAGCGGCTCGTACACCACGGTCGACCCACCGGCCGCGTGGAACACGAACACCGGCACCTTGTTCGATCCCTCTTGGCGCGGCCGCAGCGTGCGCACCACACCGTCGAGTTCACCCGCTTCGAGGAAGTCACGCACCGTGGTCGCGAGCGTCTCGATGGTGGGCGCGAACTTGACGTCCTCGGCCGTGATCGTTCCTTCAGCGCGCTCCGAAAGCCGTTGCGCCATCTTCGCCGCGGTTTCGTCGTCGACCTTCGGCAGCGCGTTGAAGATCCCGCCCGGTGACTTCCCGGTCACGATCGCCCAGGTCGCGAACGTGACCCGTTCGGCGGCGTCGCGCGGCGGCACGTCGGAGTTCAGTGCCTCGGCGATGGCCTGCTGGTTCAGCGTCTTGGCGGCGGCGGCCAGGTCCGGTTCCGCGGCCTTGGCCGCCCGCGGTCCGGCCGGATCCGTGGGCGGCGGGGGTATGGCAGCCTCAGGCTCAGCCTCGGGCTCGGGTTGCGTCTCCGGCTCAGCCTGCGGATCGGCATCCGTAACCGGCTCGGCGACGGCACCGCTGGCGATATCGGCCTGAGCCGATTCGAGCTCTCCGGCCTTCTCCTTGGCCTGGAACTCGTGCAGCGCCTCGACCTCGTCGCGGTGCTCGATCGCGTACTCGATGAGCTTCTCGACGTTGTAGAGGTTGGCGTCGCGCACCGCCTGCAGCTGGATCGGTGGCAGGTCGAAGTCGTACTCGACGCGGTTCTTGATGCGCACCGCCATCAGCGAATCCAGGCCGAGCTCGATCAGCGGCACCTCCCACGGGAGGTCCTCCGCCTCGTAGCCCATCGCGCCGCCCACGATGGAGGCCAGCCGGTCACCCACCGTTTCGCCGCTGTCCGGCGACCATTTCGCAAACCCCGCACCGAGATTCGCGCCCTTGGTGAGGTTATCGGAAAGGATCTCGGCTTCCGGTTCGTCGTTGATGACGGCCATTTCACCGTTGGTCGCGGTCTGGTCGGCAACCGCGGTGATCGCGGCCCCGGCGCTCACCGCGGTCGGCAACGCGCTGGCCGCGCCGCCGCGAGTGACAATGGCGTCGTAGACCAGGGTGAACGACTCGTCGATGCGGGCGTGCACCTGCACGGCGGCACCGCCGGGGTGCCGCGACAGCGTCGTCACCAGGCGCGAACCCTCACCGGGCACCGCGCGCTGCTCGAAAGCGGTCAGCTTCGCGTCCGGAAGGACCTGGACCGCAGCGGCTTTCACCAACGCGGCCAGGTCGGTCTCGCTGCGCGGCGAGAACTCCCACACATGCCTGCCGTCGGGCATGGCGACGTGCGTGCCGGGGATGACCGCCGAACCGTCGGCGCTGAAGTGCGCATCCAGCCAGTACGGCTTGCGCTTGAATCGCGTCGGCGGGACGTTCGCGTAGTCCAGCGGACCGGTGGCCCGGGTGAACAGCGTCCGGATGTCCAGGTCGTGGCCGTGCACAAACAGCTGGGCCATCGCGGAGGTCATGCTAGCGACCTCGTCCTGCTTCTTCGCCAGCGTCGGGATCAGTTGTGCGTCATGCAGACCCGCGGCAGCCGTCGTCAGGCCGACCTGCATGAGCGCCACCGGGTTGGGCGCCAGCTCGAGGAACGTGGTGTGCCCGCTGTCCACGGCGTTGCGGTTGGCCTGGGTGAAGTACACCGAGTGGCGCAGGCCCTTCACCCAGTAGGCGACATCGTGGATCGGCTCGCCGCCCGGCCGGATGTAGGTGCCCTCGTGCACTGACGAGAAGATCGCGGTCGTGGGTGGCAGCGGCGTGATGCCCTGCAACTCCGCCGACAACTCGCCGAGCAGCGGGTCCATCTGCGTGGTGTGGCTGGCGCCCTTGGTCTGGAACTTGCGGGCGAACTTCCCCTCGGACTCGGCGCGGGCGATGATCGCGTCCACCTGATCCGGCGGGCCGCCGATGACGGTCTGGGTCGGGGCGGCGTAGACGCACACCTCGAGGTCCGGATAGTCGGAGAACACGGTCTTGATCTCTTCCACGGAGTACTCGACCAGCGCCATCAGCCGGATGTACTCGCCGAACAGCATCGCCTCGCCCTCGCCCATCAGATGCGAGCGCGCGCAGATCGCGCGGGTCGCGTCGGCGAGCGAAAGGCCACCGGCGAAGTACGCCGACGCCGCCTCGCCGAGCGACTGACCGACCACCGCGGCGGGCTTGGCACCGTGCGCCCGCAGCACCTCGCCGAGGCCGATCTGGATGGCGAAGATGGTGACCTGCGTGGTCTCGATGCCGTAGTCCTGCGAGTCGTCCAGGATCAGTTCGACGACGGAGTAGCCGAGTTCGTCCTGGATCAGCGCGTCCACCTTGTTGACCGCGTCGGCGAAGATCTCGTCGCGCAGGTACAGGCTCTTGCCCATCTTGCGGTGCTGCGCGCCGAAACCGGCCAGCACCCACACCGGGCCGTTGGTGGCCGGGCCGTCGGCGCTGAACACCAGCGGGCTCTGCTTGCCGTCGGCGAGCGCGCGCAGACCCTTGACGGCCTCGTCGTGGTCATGGGCCATAACGACGGCGCGCGAGCGGCCGTGGTTGCGCCGCGACAGCGCGCGGCCGATCGACTCCAGCGACGACGCCCGCCCCTCCGGGCTGTCGATCCACTCGGCCAGTTCCGCGGCGGCGGCCTTCTTGCGCGACGTCAGGAACGCCGATACCGCCAGCGGGATGACCGGTGTCGGCTGCTCGGCCGCTTCGAGTTCCTCCAGCGCGATTTCGCGCAACCGGACCGCCTCGTCGGTCAGCCCGGGCAACTCATGCGTCTCCTCGGCAACGGCCGCGGGAGCGTCGTCGGCTATGAACTCGCCGTACTCGTCGAGACGCACA
>JAOPWF010000063.1 GCA_025965815.1 Mycobacterium sp. | reverse complement strand
CCACCCATCGATCCCCCCGCTAGCGTGAATCACAGCCACGCTGGCATACCGTTGTCGCGAAAACTTCTCGGGGTGGCAATGCACTTGTCACCAATGCGATCCACCATCTCGGCATCGCTCACGCCCAAAGGCGTACCGCCACCATGAATCTTTGCTTACCCGCCAGCTTCAAATGCCTAGGTGACCTGGTCACGGAGCATCGTGGCGGCCGAGAGCTGCCAGGCGACTCTGGCAATTCGTTCTAGCGACACCCGCGTCAGGCAGTTGATATCCACCGCGCCGGGTCACTGGGCAAGCTGGTTGACCATGCCGGTGAAGACGCGGGGCAACGACGCCGCGGCCGGCACGATGCTTCTGCGCACCGGTCCGTACGAGCTGGCCTTCAGCAGGCCAGCCGTCAACAGGCGGTAGCGGCGCGACATCCGGCGCCACTGGCGGTCATAGTCTCCGGGCCGTTCGTTCACGATGCAGCCAACCAGAAGTTCGGCGGCCCCGAAGGCGACGCCCAGCCCTTCACCGGTCAGCGCATCGACATAACCGGCGGCGTCTCCGACGAGCAGAACCCGCCCAGCCGCCCGACTCCGTACCTTCTGTCGCAACGGTCCGGCGGCTCGGTCGGGGCCGTGCGGACAACCCTGCACCCGATCCGTGAGCGCAGTGAATGCGCCGAGGTGGTCGTCAAATCCGCCCCGACGCGACGTGAGGATCGCGATCCCCACGCAGTCCGCACTGACCGGGGTCACGTACGCCTCGGTGTCACCGGCCCAGTGCACCTCGACGTGGTCGGTCCACGGCGCGATCTGTACGTGCCGGCGAATGCCCCACCGGCGTGGGCCACCAGACGGGAGTGCCAGGCCGAGGGATCGACGGATCGGCGAGTGCAGGCCGTCGGCAGCAGCGAGGTACCGGGCGCACAGCTTGCCCGCGTGTACACCCGCTGCGTCCTGGGTGACGTCACTGATCGCATCTTGTGTGAAGCGCACTCCGGCCGCCGCCGCCGCGTCGAGCAGTGCGGCGTGCAGGACGGTTCGGCGTACGCCGCGGCCCGCGCCAGAACGGAATTGGGCGCTGACGCTGCGCCGGTCGTCGAGGTAGGTGATGCCACGAAGTGGCCTTCCGGCAGGACGGACGCCGAGGTGCTCCAGCTGGCTGACGGTATGCGGCATCAAACCTTCGCCGCACGCCTTGTCCAGCATCCCGCCGCGCGGCTCGACAACGACGACCTCGAGACCCGCCCGGGCGCCGGTCAGGGCGGTGGCCAGCCCGGCCGGGCCGCCCCCGGCCACCAGCAGATCGATCACACCAGACCTGCCAGGGCCGCGTTCTCAACCTTGATCCGTGCGGTCAGCAGCGCGGCGTTCAGCACGGAGAACACCAGCGCAGTGACCCAGGCAGTATGCACGAGGGGCAGCGCTACCCCTTCGGCGATCACCGCGACGTAGTTCGGGTGGGACAGGATCCGGTACGGGCCTCGCGCGACCCGCGCCGCACCGGGCACCACGACAACTCGGGTGTTCCATTGCCGCCCCAGTGTGGCGATACACCACCAGCGCAACCCTTGTGCCGCAAGGACGACCGCCAGCATCGGCCAGCCGAGTGCGGGGATGAACGGGCGCTGCAGGGCCAACACTTCGACGAGGCAGCCGACGAGCAGAGCAGTGTGAAGGATGACCATAACCGGGTAATGGCTGTTACCGAACTCGGCGCCGCCCCGAGCTCGGCTCCAGGCCAAGTTGCGTTTGGAGACAACGAGTTCGACTAGCCGCTCGAGAGCAACGGCGGCGATGAGGAGCAGGTACCAGACCACGGAGATCAGTGCCAGCGCAACAGCACGAGTTCGGAGCAGAACCCGGGACCCATCGCCATCAGCACACCCGGGCTTCCGGTTGGCGGACGTTTGGCGATCGTGTCGCGCAGTACGTGCAGAACCGAGGCCGATGAGAGGTTTCCGACCTCGTTGAGCGAGCGCCAGGTCAGTTCGAGAGCGTCGTCTGGCAGGCCCAATGTCGCCGTGATCGCCTCGATCACCTTCGGTCCACCGGGATGGCTCACCCAGGCGCCGACGTCATCGATTTTCAGGCCGTGCCTCTCGAGAAATTCGGTGACGTCGTCGCCCAGATACCGCTCGACGACGGTCGGCACCTCGGGGCCGAGAACGATCTGGAAGCCCAGTGTGCCGATGTCCCATCCCATCGTGCGCAGCGAGTCGGGATAGAGATGGCTGCGCGAATCGATGACGTCGGGGCCGGCGGCGCCGATCTTTCCGGCACGACGTTCCCCGACGACGACGACCGCAGCCGCTCCGTCACCGAACAACGAGCCCGCGACGAGGGTGGCTATGTCCGGATGGTGTTTGCGCGTGAGCGAGCACAGTTCCACCGACACCAGGACTGCGACGCCGTCGGGCGCACCGCGCAGATAGTCGTTCAGTCGAGCCACCCCCGCTGCGCCGGCGACGCAGCCCAGGCCGAAGAGCGGCACCCGCCGCACGTCGGGGCGAAGGCCCAGCCGTCCAGCGATGCGGGCATCCAGCGATGGCACCGCGACCCCGGTGACAGTGGTCGACATGATGAAGTCGACGTCCGCCGGTTTGAGTCCCGCCTCGTCGAGCGCGGCCGAAACGGCCGTACACCCGAGTTCCACCGCGTGTTCGATGAAGAGGTCGTTCGCCTGGCTGAAGTCGGTCAGCGTTGAGTAATCCTCAATCGGCAGTACTAAGTAGCGACTGTTGACCTTTGAGCTGGCATGCAGCCGCCGCAGTGGCTCCTCCAAACCCTCGTAACCTGGAAGTTTGCTGAGGGCCTGGGTGACTTCCCTCTGGGTGTAGCGGTGCGGTGGTAGCACGCCCTGCACGCCCGCGATGACGCTTATCTTCTCCACCCTAACGACACGAAAAGCGGCACCGCCCGGTTCGACAAGTGATTGTTACGTTTGCTTGTGGAACACCGCCCTCGGTCCGGCTCGTCGCTAGGCCATTGTTGGTTTCGGAACCTTTTGCCGCCGTCGGTGTTTCGGTGCTGCCCCAGCGTCGCTTATCCCGATACGTTGGTGCAGCCGGGCCAGCGGCGTGGGTGCCCACCAGTTCCATACGCCCATCGCGTGCATGAAC
>JAOPWF010000036.1 GCA_025965815.1 Mycobacterium sp. | reverse complement strand
ACAGGCGTCTCAGGTCAGAGGGGTAGGCCCATGTTCGTTGCCGTACCCATCCCCGGTCGACGGCATGGCGGGCGATTGTCCGCTGTTCCTTGCCGAGAGGCGACCCGGCTCGCCAGGCTCCGAGTAGGCGGTGAACACGCCAGGCTGCCCGGCCGGCGAGCGCGATGAAGCAGAGCGCGAGGGTCCCGTATGCCCAGGCCGCTGGGGCGGCGGCCTGCTCCGCGGCGGTCGGGAACGCGCTTGACGGAGCTCTCCAGCCGCCCCGCGACAGCAGGTGCCATGTCGCCCGAGCGGCGTCGGCAGGCGGCAGGGGCATCGGTCCGCGCAACTCCAGGAGGCGCGCTGCCTGCGTCCACGACCACTGGGGCCCGCCACTCAACACTGCAATGACGAGCACGGAGAATGCTCCTGCTGCGAACAGCCGAGTCCATTGCGGATGTCCAGCGCGTGCGACCCTCAAGGCATCCTCATCGCTTGCATGTCGCGACAGCGTTATGCGAGCGACCCGTACGTCCCATGTCGCCTCTGACCGCCACAATGACGAGACGTCCGAGCCTCGCGCTCACGCAGGCCCAGAATGCGCGCCTAACGTCACTTCCTTCACTCGCGATTTTATGACCGCCAGGTCTTGCACCATGCGTCGCTCGAACTCAGACGAGGTCAGCGGGGCCGCCAAGAGCTTCTTGACACGGTAGCCCGCCCGCGCTCCGGGCACACCGAAGGCAAGCCCTGGGAAGCGGTATACGCTCCGTGCCACGGGACCCGCGACCTCGCGCGTGAGCGAAGCAGACACGCTACCGATACCGGGAATCGCTGCGGCAAGGCCAAGATCGGCCCGCAACACAACGCTCGCGACAGGCGCCGATGCTGAAACCGATCTGTCTAGAAAGGCCCGCAGAGAGACGACTTCGTCTTCAAGGTCGGTCGTCAAGAACGCGTCTCCGCCCTGATCGATGAGATCGGCAAGCGCCGAGGCGAAGTTTTGAATCTCGCGAACGAACGCCTCGACCGATTCGGTATTCGGCTCATTTCTATCGGCTGCTACGCCGTCGCGGAAAGTGATGTAAGCAGCCGACAGACGCGTGACGGCGATGCTCAGGGGTACGTAGATCGCATTTGTATACGCGCGTGCGCTCGCCAAGTAGTTCTCATGAAGCCGCTGGTCGTATGTCAGTCGCACCTCTCGGATTCGCACGCGGGATGAGTACGTAGTGGCGACAGCAGTCACAACGGCAGTTGCGATGGATGCGCCGGCAGCGATGAGTGCCGTCTGGGCGCCATTGCTGAGGGCCGCAAGCATCGGCACTCAACGCTACCGAGTTGGGCCAGCGATGACCTCCGCAAACGTGGCACCCGCTTGCCGGAGCGTCCGAGAACTCACCCTCGGCGGGCCAGACGGCCCAGGTTCATGCCACGAATTCGCTGGCCTCCTGAGATGGTTCGTGGTCTGGGGCAGAGACACCCGGGCCCACTAGCCGGAGAGTCAGCCGACGTAGCGATGCCCCAGAGACCACCACCAAGACCTGCGGGAGTCCAGATCAGAGAAGGTGCGGGACGTGGTGTTCAGCAGTCCTCGTGGGTGGGTGGCCGTCGTGTCTTGCCCCATGTTCGCCGCCGCCGGTCTGGCGCTTCAACCCCGCAAGCGGGGTTCCCCGGCGCCCTGGCGGGCTCTGGTTCCGCGCGCCGGTCGGCGTCGTTTTGGGCGGCGTCACTAGTACCACCAACCAACGAAAGGACAGCAAGTGAACCTCAACAAGTACATCTGCACCGGCCGTCTGACGAAGGACCCGGAGCTGCGCTCACTGCCGAACGGCACAAGTGTCTGTGAGCTGCGTGTCGCGGTCGACGGGATGGGCCGCGGCCGTGAGGTCGGCTACATCAACGTCAGCGTGTTCGGGAACGGCGGCGAGGCCGCCGCGAAGCACCTCGAGAAGGGCTGGCTCGTCGCGGTGGACGGCCGCATCGAGTTCGGCGAGTGGGATTCGAAGGACGGCAAGCGCCACGACTACACAGTCGTGGGTAACGTCGAGTTCCTCGCCGCACCCCGCGCTGCCGAGGAGCCGGTCGCGGCCTAGCGGTTCTGGCAAGCGCTGCCCGCACCGCATGAGGGTGCGGGCAGCCTTGCGAATCGAGACGCGACGACAGGAAGAGATCGGTGGCGCGGGTCGCCCCTACATCCAGGCGTCGCGGACCGGCACGTGTTCACTCAAAAGCGTGGCGGTGTATGGCGCGCTGTAGATCGTCCAGGGCTGGGTGCCGCGGTCAGGGAACCCCCACAGGCCTGTGGACCCGCCATGCTGGCAGAAATAGTTCAGCCGACGTCCTTCGAGGATGGAGCTGGCACCGCCGGCGAGTACGCATTTGCGTCCGTCGTAGAGCTCGAGTGCCCACGGCTGGTTGCGCACCGTCAGGGAGCCATGGTTCGCCATTGCTCCAGGGAGGGCCCGGGTAAGGCGCATTTTGACGCCCCGGTTCCGCCAGGGTTCCACGGGACACAGGACCAACGTCGCTGTGCGGGGCGAGCTGAAGCAGGGGTCGTAGATGTAGTTCCCCGTCATGCATCGCCAGGCGTCGTGGCGGGGAGTCGTCTCGGATGACGTCCAGCAATGCCCGGAC
>JAOPWF010000858.1 GCA_025965815.1 Mycobacterium sp. | reverse complement strand
CCGCGGCTGGCGTAGCTATGCCGGTTCGGCCAGATAGCGCTCCACCAGCCAGAGCGCCCGCTGCGGGTAGGTCCGGGCCGTGGTCTCGTCCAGCCCATCGCGGGCCAACAGGATCGCGGGCCGGTTGGTGATCAGCGACGGCACGAAGGCGGCGAGCAGCTTGTAGTAGTCCGATACCGGGCGGCCGGGTGAAACCCAGCGATTCGCACAGATACCGCTCGAACATCAGCCACCAGCCGACGTCGATCTCGGGTGGACCGGTACCCGCCGTCTCCCAGTCGAACAGCGCGGCCACCGACAGGTCGTCCCGGAAGGCACAACAGGCGTCACGAACAGCTGGTGGTCGCCGGCCGGCAGCCGCAACACCAGGTCCTCCCTGCGGGTGCGACCACCGGAAGCGGTCCACGAGGCGGTGAAGAAGATGGTCCTGCCCGAATATCCGGCACTGAGCAGCTGGCGAAGGTCAACGGGTGGGACCCCGGCCACCTCGACCAGCTGCGGTCGCATCCTCAACTCGCGGGAGTGCGGGGCGCGGCGGACTCGGTCCGCACCCGCGATCAGCTCACCGAGGTGGCCGCGACCCTGCCCGGCGAATGGATCCGGTCCGCCGCCGCGCTGGGTTCGCGGGCGCCTCGCCGCCTTCGCCCGGTTCCACGAAGCCGGTGCCGACGAACTGGTGCTGTACGGCAGCACCGCGGGCCGGCTCGGCCCGCTGCTGAGCCCCACGTCAAAGTGACATTAATGCCAGATCAGCGGGGAAGCAGGCCGCCGTCGAGGGTCACAACCTTGTTGGTGAGATATCCGTTGCGCAGCATGGCGATCGCCATGTCGGCGACCTCGTCGGGATGCCCGAGCCGGCCGACGGGGATCGGCAGCGGCGCCTCGCCATCCGGTGCGGTGGGCAGCATCCGGGTGTCGCCGATCAACGCGGGGGCGAGTGCGTTGACGGTCACTCCGGCGTCGGCCACCCGCGGGGCGAGGTGATGGGTCAGCCCGTGCAGGCCGGCTTTGCTTGCCGCGTAATGGGCTCCGACGACGCCGCCGTTCAGCGCGGCGACGGAAGAGATGAACAGGACGCGGCCGAAGCCTCGTTCGATCATCCCGGGCAGAACCCGCTGCGCCAGCAGGAACGGCGCCGTCAAGTTCACCGCCAGCGTTGTGTTCCACAGGTCGAGGTCGACCTCATCCCACGATGTCCGCGTCGCGGTGCCGGCGTTGGCGACGAGGATGTCGACACCGCCCAACTCCTCGGCGGCCTTCTCGGCAAGGCGTTTCGACGTGGCCGGGTCGGCGAGGTCGGCAGCGGCAACAGCCACCCGTCGACCCAACCCCCGGGCGTATTCGGCGACCTCCTCGGTCTCGTGGGCGTGCCGCCCGTACGTCAAATAGAGATCGACCCCCGACTCGGCCAGGCCGCGGACGATTGCCCTGCCGATACCGCCCGAGGCGCCGGTGAGCAGCGCCACCCGTCCGGTGAGCGCCGAGTCAAGCGGGCCGGTCACGGCTGCACCAGAATCCGGATCGGGTTGCCTTCCTGGCGTTCGAGTTTCTCGATACCCGCGGCGATGTCCTCGAGCGGGATGATCTCGCTGACCGACCGCGACAGGTCCAGTCGCCCGCGCGAGACCAGCGTGGCGAGGGTCTCGATATCGACGTTCTTGTACCCGAGGTGGCCGAGCGCCTGCCTCTGCGTCAACCCGAACATGGACGTGGGGCCGACCGTCGGTGACTCCCCGCTCATGCCGACGCCGACCAGCCGGCCGCCGACGGTCAGGCAGTCGAGGGCCTGCTCGAAAGTGGTTTTGAGGCCAACAACATCGAATGCGACGTCGAGCTTGCGGCCACCGGTCAGCTCGGCGATCTTGTCCTTGAGGTTCTCGTCGCGGGAGTCGAACGCGTAGTCGGCGCCGAGTTCGAGGGCTCGGTCCAGGACGACCGGATTGATGTCGACGGCGATCACCGGGACAGCCCCGACCAACCGCGCGAGTTGCACGATGTGGGTGCCGACACCCCCGACACCCCACACGCCTACCGACTCTCCGATGGCCACCTTCCCGGTGCGCACCACGGCACCGAAGGGTGTCGACACCGCGTCGGCCAGGATCGCGGCCTGCTCCATCGGCACGTTGTCGGGAATGCGGGTCAAGCCGGCCGCCTGGGCGACGGTGTATTCGGCCCAGGCGCCGTCGTAGGCGAAGGCCATCAGCCGTACCTGCAGGCAGTTCGTCGCGTCACCGCGCCGGCAGTTGGGGCAGACCGCGCAGGGCCTGCCCGCGGCCACCACCACCCGGTCCCCTTCGGCCCAGCCGGTGACATCGGGCCCGAGCTGCGCGATCGTGCCCGACGCCTCGTGGCCCTGGGTCACCACCGGCACCTGGGCCGGGAATGTCCCGTTGATCAGGCTCAGGTCGGAATGACAGATTCCGCAGTACGCCACTTTCACCAGAACTTCACCCGAGCCCGGTTCGGGGATCGGAACATCCTCCAGTGCAACTGTTTTGATTTCGGCGTAAAAGCGCTCGGCCCGCATGGTCCCAGCGGAGTTGGCTCCCATGTCGCTCCCTTCGTCGCAGCGGCTTCCAACCTACTCAGCCGTGCGCGCCGGCTTCATGCCGCACAGCCGCTGTCGTCGAGATCATGTGTCGATGGTTCGGCCTGCATGCCGTGGCCCGGCTCAGGGGATTCGGTAAAAGGGATTCGGTAGCAGGTAGGTTTGCTCGGAGAATCCGCCGTCGAGGTCCGACGGCTGATCACCGACGTTGGCGATGATGGTGTAGCCCTGCCGCTGAATCATCTCGCGCTGTGGCGCTTTGAAGTCGGCGGCAGAAGCGTAGTGCGCGCCTTGGGGTTCCATGAGTAGACCGGTGTAGCCGGTGTACCCGGCGGCCTGCAGGTTGCGCTCGGTCGCCGCCCGTTGCGGCTCGTCCCGTCCGGTGATGAAGAAGATCGCGGCGCCGCGGTCCTTGGCGGTGTTGTAGATGTCGAGCGTCGGGGGGATCACCGTCGATTGCGCGGTGAGGTCCCACGCGCGCCAGCCGCAGGGGCCGGCCGGTAGTGACGTACACGGTCCGTCGATGACCCGGCCGAAGTCGTTGGCCTTGATGACTACCCAGTTCGACAGCGCGGTGTCGTCGATGTCGAACACCACCGCCGCCCGCTCGACCCTGGGCGCCTCGTCGTTGATCCAGGCGATGGCCGGGGCGGCGGCCTGCTGCAGATCCGTCAGGTACGCACCGCTGTCGTAGTACTGGGTGGCAACGATTTTCAGGTCGCCGACGTTGGCCGGTTCGACGGGCGGCGGATCGATCGGTGTTGGCGGGGCAGGGGGCTCGGCCGCCGCGATCGGCGTGACGGCGCCGATGAGTACGGCCGCGGTGGTGGCGGCGACCATGGCTCCCAGGCGCGCGATCATGCCCAGAGGTTAGTGCACCGCTAACGCAGATCGCGGCGCCGCAAGGCGATCAGTCCGCCGGTGAACAGCACCGCGTCAGCCAGCAGCAGCCAGGCCAGGGGCGCCGCCCGGAACGTTTCACCCGGCACCCGGGGTATGTGGGCGAACGGCGTCAGATCGAGAACCCATTGCGGGACACCGGATATCGAACCCAGGAAGTAGACGGCAAGGAACGTGACCAACACACCCCAGGCAACGGGCGTGAAGCGCGGAATGAAGCCGAACAGGGCGACGGTCACCGCTGACAGCAGCCACACGCCGGGCAATTGGACCGCCGCCGCGGCCAGCACACCGGGCAGCTTTGCACCGACGTCAGCCGCCGCAAGGCCGTAGGTGACGCCGGCCACCACGCCGGCGGCCAACAGCGCCGCCGCGGTCCCGCCGACGGCGAACGCGATGTGGCTCACGGCCCAGCGGATCCGTCCGATCGCGCAGGACAGCACCGTTTCGGCGCGGCGCTCGCTTTCTTCGGTGTGCAGCCGCAGAGTCACCGATATCGCCAGTGCCGACGCGCCGATGCCCAGCATGGTGAACGCGATCGCGATGAACGCGTTCTCCAGTGCAGCGCTGCCGCCCATTCGGGTGACGATCTCCTCAATCGCGGCGCTCCCCGCGATCTCGTTGCGGATGTCGTGCACCACGCTGCCGATGAGCAGTGCATACAGGCTCAGCCCGACTGTCCAGAGCAGCAGCGTTCCGCGGTCCAGCCGCCAGGACAGGCCGAACGGGCCACTGAGTATCCGCGACGCGGTGGCTCGACCGGGCCGCTCGGCGATGAGGCCACCGCCGATGTCACGACGGCTCAGCAGATGGTACGCAACGACGGTCAGCACGGCCGTCGTCACGAGATGCAGAAGCAGCACCCACCAGCGGTCCCCGGCGTACGGCCGAACCTGCAACGACCAGCCCAGCGGTGACAGCCAGGACAGCGCACCGGATCCGGCGTCGCCGATGGCGCGCAGGGCGAAGGCGGTGCCGAGAACGCCGAACGCGATTCCGCGCGCCGTCCGTGCGCTCGTGCTGAGTTGGGCCGCCACCGCGGCGACCGCGGCGAAGACCATTCCCGACGCGGCCAGTGCCGCGCCGAACGCCGTCGAACCGGTGGCGGGCGCGTCGGTGGCCAGCAAGCCGGCGGTGCCGATGAGACCCGTCGCGATCGAGGCACCGAAGGTGAGCAGCAGGGCGGCCGTCAGGCTGGCGTACCGTCCGATTGCGGTCGAGTCGAGGAGTTCGGCGCGGCCGGTCTCCTCGTCGGCCCGGGTATGGCGGATGAGGGTGAGGATGACGGCGACCCCGATGAACGCGTGGTACACGCCGGCCTTCCAGATGCCGACGGCGCCGACGCTGTCGTTGTAGATGTTCCCGTACATTGCCCGCTGTGCGGGGCTGGCCATGACCGAGGCGACGAAGGCAGCGCGTTGGGCCGCTGTGGGATAGACGCTCTCGATGCTGCCGATGTAGACCGGTGCCAACGGCAGCGAGAGCAGCAGCACCCACGACGGGAGCACGATGCGGTCGCGGCGAAGGTATAGCCGCAGCAGCCCGAGGGTGCCGGTGAATTGGGAACCGTTGTGTTCGGGTTCGAAATTCCGCTGCCGGGCAGCCGTCTCCGTGCTCATGCCGAGGTCGCCGCGGCCGTGCGATCAGCGTCGTCAATCTTGTAGTGGCGCAGGAACAGTTCCTCCAGCGTCGGGGGCTGGCTGACCAGACTGCGCACGCCCACCTGCGCGAGTGCGCGGATGACCTCGCTGAGTGCCTCGCTGTCGACTTGGGCGCGCAGGGTGTTGCGCTCGACGCTGACGTCCTCTACGCCGCTGATGTGGCTGAGATCCGGTGGTTCGCCGAGCAACTCGGCCTTGATGGATGTGCGACTCAGATGTCGCATCGACTCGAGCGTGCCGCTCTCGACGGTCTTACCGGCTCGGATGATGGTGACGCGCTCACAGAGGGCTTCGGTCTCCGCGAGGATGTGGCTGGACAGCAATATCGCGGCGCCCTGGTCGCGGGCCTCTTTCACGCACTCCTGGAACACGTGTTCCATCAACGGGTCCAGACCGGAGCTTGGCTCGTCGAGCAACAGCAGACGGGCCCGTGACGCGAATGCCGCGATCAACGACACCTTCTGCCGATTGCCCTTGGAGTAGGTGCGGGCCTTCTTCCGTGGATCGAGGTCGAACCTCTTGATCAGTTCGTCGCGGCGGGTCTGGTCGATGCCACCGCGCATTCGGCCGAGCAGGTCGATGATCTCACCGCCGGTCAGCGACGGCCAGAGGGTCACATCGCCGGGCACATAAGCCATTTGGCGATGCAGGGGGACGGCGTCGGTCCACGGGTCGCGGCCGAACAGCTCGGCCTTGCCGGAGGTCGCTCGCACTACCCCCAGCAGCACCCGGATGGTCGTTGGCTTGCCCGCGCCGTTGGGGCCGAGGAAGCCGTGGATCTCCGCCTCGTTGACCTGCAGGTCGAGGCCGTCCAGAGCGTGGACCCGGCCGAAGTGCTTGTGCAGATCGCGAACGTCGACAACGGTGCTCATCCAACCCCCTCGGGTTGCCGGTCCTCTTGCCCTTCCTGGCTGGGATCGACGACCTTGCTGTTGATCATCGCATCGACCCATCGGGTAGCTGGGTCGATGTCGATGAGCAGCGCCTTGGACAGCAGTGTCAGCGGTATCGCCAGCAGTGCACCCAAGGGTCCGAGGACCCAGCCCCAGAACACCAACGCCAGCATCGTCCACGTCACCGTCAGATCCGCGGTGTCGCCGACGAACTTGGGCTGAACGACGGTCTGGACGACGAAGTTCAGCAGGCTGTAGGCCACAATGACC
>JAOPWF010000783.1 GCA_025965815.1 Mycobacterium sp. | reverse complement strand
TCACCCCGGTCCCGCACACCGAGGTCCCCGGCATCCACCAGGCCGTCGAATTCGGCAACCGGATGATCACCTTCGCCGTGGTCGTCACGGCAGCGCTGGCGGTGGTGGCTGTCATCCGCGCCCGCCGGCGCCGCGAGGTCCTGGTGTACGCGTGGCTGATGCCGGCGTCGACCGTGCTGCAGGCGGTGCTGGGCGGCATCACGGTGCTCACCGGACTGCTGTGGTGGACCGTGGCGTTCCACCTGCTGGCCTCGATGACGATGGTGTGGCTGGCGGTGCTGCTCTACGTCAAGATCGGCGAGCCCGATGACGGGTTACCGGTGTTGCGGGTACCAAAGCCGTTGCGCTCGTTGACCTTGCTAAGCGCCGTGGTGCTCGCGGCGATTCTGATCACCGGCACGTCGGTGACCGGGGCCGGTCCGCATGCCGGCGACAATAGTATCGACCGTCCGGTGCCGCGGCTGGAGGTGCAGATCACCACGCTGGTGCACCTGCACTCCACGCTGCTGGTCGCCTATCTGTCGCTGCTGATCGGTCTGGGCTTCGCGTTGCTCGCGGTGCGCGCCCCGCGGCCGATACTCGTACGGCTGGGTGTGCTGCTGGCCCTGGTGTGCGCCCA
Source organism: Mycobacterium sp. (assembly GCA_025965815.1). Classification (GTDB taxonomy): domain Bacteria; phylum Actinomycetota; class Actinomycetes; order Mycobacteriales; family Mycobacteriaceae; genus Mycobacterium. Next base: position 2,230 of record JAOPWF010000783.1, on the reverse strand, counting down.
GGGGCTGGTCGGCACGGTGCAGTACTTCACCGGTGTGCCCGCCGCGCTGGTCGCGGTGCATGTCGCCGGGGCGGCCGCGTGCACGGCCGCCACCGCGGCGCTATGGGCGTCGATGCGAGAACGGACCAAGGCCGAGCCGGTCGAGGGCTGACTCCACGTCCAGTGCGAACTCGCGCTCCTGGCGGCCCCGGGCGGAGGCGTCGAGCTGACGCCAGCCCAGCGACGGCTCCACCAGTTCGACTTCGAGCACCAACGCGTCACCCGGGTCACCGATCACGTCGACCCGTGCATAGAGGAACTCGGAGACGTCGATGCCCAGGTGGGTCGCCGCCGCGGCCAGGGCCGCATGCCCCAGGTCCCAGACCTCGAAGTCCGGTTCGGCGGGTGTCAGCCGCTCCACGGCGTAGCTTCCCGAACTGTCCAGCTCCGCTGCGCGCCCCGGCGGCGGCAACATCGGGCCCTTGGTGAACGCGTGCGACTGCTGTCCGCCAAGGAAGACCAACGCCGTCTCACCCTCCTCCACCCGTGCGTCATAGGGCTGGACCAGCACGGTGCGACCCTGCGCCTGTAACGTTGCCGCATACTCGAGCGCGGCGGTGCCGTCGGTGAACCGTTGCGCCCCAATAGAACCCGCGCCGACCGCGGGCTTGATCACGACCTCGGCGGCGGGCAGCCGGACCCGGTCGTCGGGCCCGAAGAACTCGCCGCGCGGCGTCGCGACACCGGCGTCCGCGAGGTCGCGCAGGTAGCGCTTGTCGGTGTTCCACGCGACCACAGCGGGCGCATTCAGCAGGTTGGGCACGCTGGTCGTCCAGGTCAGGAATTCGTCCAGCCGGTCGACGTAGTCCCAGGTCGCCCGCAGGATCACCAGGTCCGCCTCCCGGGTCTGCGGATCGTCCCAGGACAGCCAGCGGGCGTGCAGGCCGCGTTTACGCAGCGCCGCGACCAGCCCGTCGTCGTCGCCGTCGCCCTCGATCAACTGCGGGCAGCCGGCCAGCACGATGCGGGGATGGCGAACGTCCGGCCGGGCCAGCTTCATGCGGACTTCACAACCAGGAATGATAGTCAGCATGCACGCCATTGAAGTCGCCGAGACCGGCGGACCCGAAGTCCTGCGCTACGTCGAAAAGCCCATGCCCTCCCCCGGGCCGGGCCAGGTGCTGATCAAGGCCGAGGCCATCGGCGTCAACTTCATGGACACGTATTTCCGGTCCGGGCAGTATCCGCGGGAACTGCCGTTCATCCTCGGCGCCGAGGTGTGCGGGACCATCGAGGCGCTCGGCGAGGACGTCGAGGCACTCCAGGTCGGCGATCGGGTGGTCACCGCCCAGGCTGATGGCGCCTATGCCGAATACTGCGTGGCCCCCGCGGATTTCGTTGCCTACGTGCCGGACGGCGTGGCGCCCGAGGTGGCCGCATCGGCACTGCTCAAGGGCATGACCGCGCACTATCTGATCAAGTCGGTGTACCCGGTGCAGCAGGGCGACGCCGTGCTCGTGCACGCCGGCGCGGGCGGCGTCGGCCTGATCCTGACGCAGTGGGCGACCAGCGTGGCCGCGCGGGTCATCACCACGGTGTCGACACCGGAGAAGGCCGAGATGTCCCGCAAGGCCGGTGCGGTGGAGGTGCTCGACTATCCGGATGACCCGGAGCAGTTCGGCGCGCAGATCAAGGAGCTCACCGACGGCAACGGTGTCGCCGCGGCATACGACGGGGTCGGCAAGACAACGTTCGATGCCAGCATGGCCAGCCTGGCAATCCGCGGCATGCTGGCCCTGTTCGGCGCGTCCAGCGGGCCCGTCCCGCCGGTCGACCCGCGGCGACTCCACGCCGCCGGTTCACTGTTCCTGACCCGGCCCACGCTCGCGCACTACACCCGGACAACCGACGAATTCTCCTGGCGCGCGGGTGAACTGTTGGACGCGATCGCGACGGGGACGATCCACGTGACGGTCAGCAAGCGCTACAAGTTGGAGGACGCGGCGCAGGCCCACCGCGACCTGCAGGGCCGCAAGACGGTCGGCTCTGTGGTGCTAGTGCCCTAGCAGGGTCGGCAGGTTCAGCGCCGAGTCGACCGCCAGCGCACAGAACACGACGGCCAGATAGTTGTTGGACTGCAGGAACAGTCGAAGTGGCTTGACCGCCTCGCCGCGGCGGACCCCGGCGTAGAGCTGGTGGGCCATCACCAGGAACCAGACGCCGGCCAGCAGCGCGACCGCCGCGTACAGCC
>JAOPWF010000776.1 GCA_025965815.1 Mycobacterium sp. | reverse complement strand
CGACGACGGGATCACCGAACTGCTCGACGCGGAGGCCTACCGCAGCACCTTGACCGAATGACGATTGTTAGGGTTTTTCCGGTCGGTGCGCCCGACTGACCGCCGATCGATTTCTTCCTGTCAGATCCGGCGGTGGTGGATACAACCTGCACCGCAGCGCGGTACGGTCGACACAGACGCACGAAGAAGGGCAAGACGGCTGGCCAGCGGCCCGGCCAGATATCGCCACAGCAGCCAGTGAGGAGCAGCGGGTGACGGATAAGGACAACAATCCTGGGGCTGACCAGACGTCTGACGAAGTCACCGTGGAGACGACATCCGTTTTCCGCGCCGACTTCCTCAACGAACTGGACGCTCCGGCCACGGCGGGCCCCGAGGGATCTGTTTCCGGGGTCGAGGGGTTGCCGGTGGGCTCGGCCTTGCTCGTCGTCAAGCGTGGACCCAATGCCGGTTCACGGTTCCTGCTCGACCAGGCCACCACGTCGGCTGGTCGACATCCCGACAGCGACATCTTCCTCGATGACGTCACCGTCAGCCGCCGGCACGCCGAGTTCCGGCTGGAGAGCTCCGAGTTTCAGGTCGTCGATGTCGGCAGCCTCAACGGCACCTACGTCAACCGTGAGCCAGTGGACTCGGCCGTGCTGGCCAACGGCGACGAAGTTCAGATCGGCAAGTTCCGCCTGGTGTTCCTGACCGGGCCCAAGACGGACGAAGAAAGCGGACCTGGTAGCTAGTGACCGCACCCGATACCCCCGCGCTGGCCGGGATGTCGATCGGAGCGGTCCTGGACTTGCTCCGGCCGGATTTTCCTGACGTCACGATCTCCAAGATTCGGTTCCTGGAAGCCGAAGGACTGGTGACGCCCGAGCGGAGTGCGTCGGGTTATCGGCGGTTCACCGCGTACGACTGCGCGCGGCTGCGGTTCATTCTCACCGCCCAGCGCGACCAGTACCTGCCGCTCAAGGTCATCAAGGCGCAGCTGGACGCGCAGCCGAACGGTGAGCTGCCCCAGACCGGAACTACTTACGGGGTACCGCGTTTGGTACCGGTGGCCGGCCGCCCCGGGTCTGAGGGCACCGATGTCAGCGACACCGCGGCCGTGGCGCCCACCCGGGTCCGGCTGAGCCGTGAGGACCTGCTCGAGCGGTCGGGCGTCGATGACGAGTTGCTTGCCGCCCTGCTCAAGGCCGGGGTCATCACCACGGGTCGCGGCGGCCTCTTCGACGAGCATTCAGTGGTGATCGCGCAGTGTGCCAGCGCGCTGGCCGACTATGGGGTCGAGCCGCGCCACCTGCGGGCATTCCGCTCGGCCGCCGACCGCCAGTCCGACCTGATCGCCCAGATCGCCGGTCCGGTCGTCAAGGCAGGCAAGGCAGGGGCGCGCGATCGGGCCGACGATCTGGCCCGCGAGGTGGCGGCCCTGGCGATCACATTGCACACGTCGTTGATCAAGTCGGCCGTGCGCGACGTTCTGCATCGCTGAGGACTAGACTCACGTCGACGGCAGCATCTTGTGCGGAGGGCAGACACAAATGGGTGAGGTTCGTGTGGTCGGCATTCGCGTTGAGCAGCCTCAGAACCAGCCAGTTTTGTTACTAAGGGAATCCAACGGTGACCGCTATCTGCCGATCTGGATCGGCCAGTCCGAGGCTGCCGCGATCGCGCTGGAGCAGCAGGGTGTCGAGCCCGCCCGGCCGCTGACCCATGATCTGATCCGAGATCTCATTGCTGCCCTTGGCCATTCACTTAAAGAGGTTCGGATCGTCGACCTGCAGGAAGGCACGTTCTATGCCGACCTGATCTTCGATCGCAACATCAAGGTGTCCGCCCGCCCGTCGGACTCGGTGGCCATTGCCCTGCGGGTCGGCGTGCCGATCTACGTCGAGGAGGCTGTGCTGGCCGAGGCCGGGCTGCTGATCCCCGACGAGAACGACGACGAGGCGACCGGGGCCGTCCGCGAGGACGAGGTGGAGAAGTTCAAGGAGTTTCTGGACAGCGTGTCGCCCGACGATTTCAAGGCCACCTAGTCCCACCGGAGCCCCATCGCGCCGCAATATCACAGATGCGTCTCAACTCGCACTTCGGTTTCGACACGCGGTCCGGGTTTCGTCCAACGCCCGCGCGGGCAGCCATACTTTGATCGCGACGATGAGCTCTACGGCTCGTCGAAAAGCGTATGCTCGACACACTCGGGCGCAGGTCTCGCGCGCTGCGGTGCAGTTCGTGGGGCCAGTTCGATCGGCGAGAGGATTCACAGTGGGTGATAAGCCACGTCAAGAGCAGCTGGACCTTTCCGCACCAAATGGGCCAGCGGACCCTGCGGCCACACCGGAGCCCCCAGCCGTGAGCGAACCGGTGCAGGGCGGCCTGTTCCCCGACGACTCAGTGCCCGATGAACTGGTCGGCTACCGCGGACCCAGCGCCTGCCAGATCGCGGGCATCACCTACCGGCAGCTGGACTACTGGGCACGGACTTCGCTTGTGGTGCCGTCCATCCGCAGCGCGGCCGGCTCCGGAAGCCAACGGCTGTACTCGTTCAAGGACATCCTGGTCCTCAAGATCGTCAAGCGGTTGCTGGACACCGGCATCTCGCTGCACAACATCCGCGTCGCGGTCGACCATCTGCGGCAGCGCGGGGTGCGGGATCTGGCCAACATCACGTTGTTCTCCGACGGCACGACCGTCTACGAATGCACCTCCGCGGAGGAGGTCGTGGACCTCCTGCAGGGCGGCCAGGGTGTGTTCGGCATCGCCGTCAGCGGCGCGATGCGCGAACTGACCGGCGCCATCGCGGACTTCCCCGGCGAGCGGGCCGACGGCGGCGAGTCCATTGCCGCACCCGAGGACGAACTGGCATCGCGGCGTAAGCATCGCGACCGCAAGATCGGCTGACCCGCCCCCGGAGCTGCCGGACGGGCGTCATCCAACACCGTCCCAGCCGGAACGGTAGACTGGAACCCGCATCGCCCTCGCGCGGGAGAGTTTCGTGGCCGCCAGCCACGGACGCCGAAGGAGCAACACCTCTCCGTCAACCTCTCAGGCACCCTGGACCGCGTGTGGCCCCGATGCCTCTGGAAAGCGGTGACTGGCTCACCCGCCCATGGGGAAAGGCGCCACGGAGACTTCTCCGGGCCGCGCCGAATCTCTCAGGCGCCCGCATCGGGTCGACGACAGAGGGGGAGGAACCGTAGCGGTTCCCCTTCTTGTGTCAGGAGATGGCCGGGTGTTCGACCACAATCAACCGAGTTTCGCCGATCGGCACATCGGCCCGGACGCCGATGCCGTCGACACCATGCTCGCCAC
>JAOPWF010000774.1 GCA_025965815.1 Mycobacterium sp. | reverse complement strand
GGACGCCGGCGCCGCCAACCATCAGGTGCCGTGTGGCAACCAAGGTCGGTCGCCACTCTTGCCTTAAGTCGGCCGGGCATCAAGGTGCTAATGGCATGCTCCGGGTTTTCGTGTCCGCGCCGCGGTTGCGTACGGCGTGTTTAGTTGCCGTCATGCTGCAACGTTCGCGGGAGTTTGAGGCTACGGCTCATAAAGAGAGCCCTGTAACATTTGCTCACGGCCGAATAGGAGCTGGTCGCTGATGGCTTTGTGCCCAGATCTCGCAGCGACGGCGCTACAAATGCACAACAACACGCACCCGCATGGAAGTGGTTACTGCGTTTGGCGAGACGTAGAGGCGGGAAGCCGTCCAATAAGCGGCGGGTGGGATGGGTTGGTGTGGTCTGTTGCGAGGGTAGGCAGACCCACGCGTTAAGCAGCCAGCGCCGCTCGGTTCGCCGCCTCGACGGTCCCCGATCACATCTGCCCGCACGAGGGCTTCTGGGCTGTGTATCAACGGCTGCGGCAGCGAGCCGCGTAAACACGAGTGGTCGAACGCTTGTGCTTTATCAAGCTACTCCGGACCAGACTAATGGGGGCCGACGGAACATGCCGGCCATCACAGCGGGAAGGAAAGACCATGGCTGAAGCTGCTTTATGTGTAACCTGGGGAGCTACCGTGCCCGGCCGCGAGTAGCGCGCCCTCGAGGTCTACAACGAAACACTGCAGTACTGGGTGCGTCTTCAGCAGGAAGGCCGGATCGAGCGCTTTGACGTGGCCGTTCTCGGGCCAACCGGCGGAGATCTGGGCGGCTTCATGTTGGTGCGGGGGACGGCGCAGCAGATCGACTCTGTCCGCCGTACGGACGAGTATCTGGAACTAATCCAGCGTGTGCAGCTGATCGCCGATCACCTCAGGATCGCCGACGCCTTCGTTGACAACGGACTTGCTCAAATCATGGGTCAATACCAGAAAGTGGTCGACGAGCTGGCCTGACCGTCGGTAAATCGATCACCACCAGTCGTCATCATCGTCTCAACGGCCCGCGAACGTTGGCGGCGTTGCGATTTCGAGGCGTGGCGCCGACCTCACTGGGCTCTCGAACAATGGGCCGAACGCGAACACAGCGCCTCAGGCTATGGATCTGGGCGTGCGGCTTCATGCTCTGGAGCTGGAGCGGTTGTTCTCGGCCTGTCGCCTGCGGGACGCGATCGCTGACATCGAGGACCGTGACCGCTGCCCTCGCCTCCGCTAGTGCGATCAGTGTGGCGGCCCTGTTCGCGGCGCGGGCCGCGATGGCGCGGATCGAACGCAACCCGGACCCGTCCCCATGCGAGCTGATCGCCCGCGAGCCCGAGGGCGATGAGGTGCTCATTCACCACCCAGACGGGACGGTGCTGCGCGCTGGTGGCCGGAGAAGGGCCGACGGTGGTCCTCGCCCACGCGTTCAGCGTTTGACCACCGCGGCCATGGGCGCTCCACCATCGGCTCGGCCGGTATAGGTTCCGAGCCGATGGCGGGGGACCTGGCCGCTTTACTCGAGCACTTCGACGTGCACGACGCCGTGCTGGTCGGGCACCCGATGGGCGGGTTCATCGCGATCCGCGCCCTTCTCGACCACCCCGAGCTCGCGCTGCGGTTGCGCGGTCTCGTGCTCTTCGCGACCTGGGCTGGCCGCATCCTCGACGGGGCCAGCATGTTCGGCACGCGCCCGTCACCGGCCATGATCTCAGTGGGGCGCGACATGTTCCTCCAGCGGGACCACGGGCCGCTGCTGCCGATCCTGCGGGCCTTCGCGCGCGAGGACCGCTACCCACGCCTGGCCGAGATTACTGTGCCGACCGTGGTCATAGTGGGTTCTGCGGATCGCACCACTTCGCCCAACCACCCGCGGGCTCGCCGCTGGGGTGCCCGGTGCTCGGCTGGTTACCGTGCCCGCCGCAGGGCACACGCTGAACTGGGAGGCGCCCGACGCGCTAGACGACGTCGTCGCATCGTTTCGGAAGCCGTCTGGGTCTCCGCCAAGCCACAGCTCGTGAACTGCAAGGCGAGCCGACAACATCGGCAGCTGATGGGTTGCATCGAACTCTTAGCGCACTGCGGCGGCGCCGGCCAGCACCAGGCAGTCTTGGCGCAGCCACGGCCAGTCCACCGGGGCGGTTACGCCCAGCTGCTCCCGTCCTGCGGGTTGTGGCTGGGGAGCTGGGCGGCCGGGCCCTGATCACCGCGCGATCGTTGAGGTCCGGGACCGCACGGCGGTATCGGTCCTCCCATGCAGGATGACAAGCCGATGTAGGTAGCAGTACCGGTTCCAGGCGCTCGGTTGCCGTCGCTGGCCCCGGGCCCACATTTTGCCCACAATTGGCCACAAACCTGGTGACTGGGCGTGAGTCACAGTGATGCCGTTTTGCAGTAGAGCCGTTTTCGGCCCCATGAGTCCTCACGGGCACGCCGCCGCGATCGCGACCGGGTTGGCGCTTCCCTCGGCAACGAATCCATCCTCGTTGATGCGCCCCCGCTGGCCGCGGTGCGACTCGGCGCCATCGGGGTGCTGGTCATTGTCGCCCACAGCATCAAGTTCATCTGGTGGATCATCGGCGCGGCAGCCCTCATTGGCCTCTTCTGCTTCTGCCTTGTCCCTGCCTTCGTCCGTGAGGACCAGAAACGCCGGGTTTCCGTGGCCCGCTACTGTGCCGAAATTGCGGCTCACGCCGACCAGCAACACCAATGGGTCATGCCCCGACAACCGCGCCACCATTTACCCAGCCAGTACGGGACCGTTCGGACCGCGATTCGGGCGATGACGCGCGCTCGTGGCGGTGGGCTTTTGGGTTTCACGGTTTCTCTTGTGCTGGTTCAGCGCTTAGGGGAATGGTGGATGACGAGGTCCGGCGGATAGCAGCGCCGCGGGATCAGGAGGAAACGTTATGGCCGACAAGACGAGTACTTCCCAGGGCGACCGAGCCGCTCCCGGCGCGGACAGTCCAGGCGCCATCCGCAACGTGGTGCTGGTCGGTCCGTCGGGTGCCGGCAAGACCACCCTTGTCGAGGCGCTTCTGGTCGCCTCGGGCGTGCTGTCCAGACCCGGGTCCGTCGTAGATGGCACCACGGTCTGCGACTGCGGCGAGGCGGAGATCCGGCAGCAACGCTCCGTGGGGCTCGCGTTGGCGCCGCTGCCGTATCACGGCGTCAAGCTCAATTTGATCGACACGCCCGGGTACGCCGACTTCGTGGGTGAACTGCGGGCAGGGCTGCGCGCCGCGGACTGCGCGCTGTTCGTGATCGCGGCGAACGAGGGTGTGGACGAGCCGACTAGGTCCCTCTGGCACGAGTGTGACCAGGTCGGCATGCCGCGGGCCGTGGTGATCGCCAAGCTGGACCACGCACGGGCCAACTACGAGAGTGCGCTCGCTTCGGCGCAGCAGGCATTCGGCGACAACGTGTTACCGCTATACCTGCATGCTGGTGATGGGCTGATCGGGCTGCTGTCGCAAACGCACTGCGAGTACTCCGGCCGCGAGCCGACCACGCACCCGCCCGACCCGTTGTACGCCCATCAGATCGAGGAGCTTCGCGGCGCCTTGATCGAGGGGATCATCGAGGAGTCCGAGGACGAAACCCTGATGGAGCACTATCTCGGCGGCGAGGAGATCGACCAGTCGGTACTCATCGACGATCTGGAGAAGGCGGTCGCCCGCGGTTCCTTCTTCCCGGTGATTCCGGTGTGCAGCGGCACCGGCGTCGGCACGTTCGAATTGTTGGAGATTGCCACCAGCGCATTCCCGTCTCCCCCGGAGCACCGCCTGCCTGAAGTGTTCACACCGCAGGGCGCCCCGCGCGCCAGCCTGACCTGCGACCCGGACGGGCCGCTGCTCGCCGAGGTCGTGAAGACCACCTCCGATCCTTACGTCGGGCGAATCTCGCTCGTGCGCGTGTTCTCGGGGACGCTGCGCCCCGACATGTCGGTGCACGTCTCCGGGCACGGGCGGGCCGC
>JAOPWF010000764.1 GCA_025965815.1 Mycobacterium sp. | reverse complement strand
AACGCCGTGTCCCGCAGCGACAACCGCGCCCAGGCACAGCCCGGCCAGCAACCGTCCGGTTCGGCCACCGCCCAGCCGAAGCCGTCACCGACGAAGGCGCCCGCACCGGCGTCGCCGTCGCCGTCCGTCCGTAGCCTGGTCGGCGGGCTGACCCAGGCCGAGATGAACAACGCCGTCGCCATCATCCAGTCCGGCCAGCGGCTGAACCTGCCCCGACGCGCGTTCGTGGTGGCGATCGCCACCGCGTTGCAGGAAAGCCATCTGAGAATCCTCGCGAACGCGAATCTGCCGGAGTCGCTGAACCACCCCAACGAAGGCGTCGGATACGACCAGGATTCGGTCGGCCTCTTCCAGCAGCGACCCAACTGGGGGACCGTCGCCCAGCTGATGGATCCGCACGAATCCGCGCACCGCTTCTACGCCGCGCTGGCCAAGATCCCCGGCTGGGACCAGATGGCCGTCACCATGGCGGCGCAAACGGTGCAGGTGTCCGCCTTTCCGGACGCCTACGCCAGGTGGGAGGCCCTCGCTGCGCAGATTGTTGGCGCCGTCGTATAGCGCGTCCGCCGTCCTTGACGAGCTGCGTGGAGGCACGCGGGCGTACTATTCCGCTGTGTCGTTCGCCGGCGTCGAGTACTGGAATTTCCGCATTTGACCTTTCGAACGAGCGCGGCATCGCGTGCCGGTAGGCATTCTTTTCAGCGCTGGCACGGTAGTTCACGTCGCAAGCGTGGATTTCAGCCATCGACGCGTAAGGGTCGGTGGGCGGGCTATGAGGTTGTTCCGGCCTGGCGTAGTTCGGCGATGGTCTGTTTCAGATCCTGCTGACTGATCGGTGCCGCTGGCGTGCCGGTGCGGGCCTCACGCATCGCTTTGGCCAGTTGTACCCGGCGAAGCACCTCTTTGATATCGGCGCCGGTCATGCCGTGGCTAGCGCTTGCGAGCTGATGAACGTCGAGGTCATCGCCGAACATGCGAAAGCCCGGAACCTCATGCGTGGCCATGCGTTGGCGGATCATCTTGGTGATGATTTCGGCCCGCCCCGCGGCGTCCGGCAGGGGAATCGCCAGCTTGATGTCGAAACGACCCGACCGGATCAGCGAGTCGTCCACCCGCTGCGGGAAGTTGGTCGTCGCCACCACGATGACATTGGGATTGTCCTCGATGAGGTTCTGCATCTCCTGCTTGAAGATGCCGGCGACGGCGTTGACCGCCTGGCTCGCGGCGTCGCCGCCGTCACTCGCATAGCTGATGATGCTGTCGAACTCGTCGAAGAGCATCACGGTGGGCTCACGATAGCGTCGGGCCTGCGCGAAGATTCGCTTGATGTTGCGTTCGGACCCGCCCAGGAACTTGTCGAGGATCTCCGGGGTGCGAATCTCGCGGAACGTCGCCCCGATCTCGTGCGCGAGCGCCCGGGCGAGCATCGTCTTACCGGTGCCGGGTGGGCCGTAAAGCAAAATGCCCTGCGGCCGGCGCGCGCCCCACCGTGCCATGACCTGCGGATGCCGGAACGACATCGCGATCTGCTGGAACTGGGCGACGACGCCGCCGAGCCCACCGACCTGGTCCAGGCTGACGATTTCGGTACCGTCCTGGCCGGATGAGTCGCCGACGGGATTCCGGCTCAGGATGTAGCGGTTTCCGGCAAGCGTTTCGACGCCGCCCACATCGCGGCCCAGTTCGCCGACGACCTCAAGGACGAAGCCGAACATGGCGGACAGGTGCGCCGCCGAGATCGTCTCGTGCGGAACGGCCGCCCGAATCGTGACGAGCTGGGCTCCGGGCGAGGGAGCGTCGTGGTACTTCACCGTGGCCCGTAGGCCGGTGTGCTCATCGTCGCGGGTCACCGACCGACGCGCAGTGCTCTCGTCCGCCACCAGGTCGGCACCTGGGCGGCCCAAGCCGAGCAGGCGTGATGCCTCGGCAACCGCGGTGCCGAGGCCGCCCACCACCCGGGTCGCCCATTGATCGCCGGCCTCGACCCGGCGCGCCAGCAGCAACCCGATCGGATCGTTGCCGAGCACCGGTAGGTCACCCCGGGTCTTGGCTGCGTCGTGCGCGTCGGTCCGGATTTCGGCGTTGAGCACACAGTCGCGCTCAACTGTCTCGATGGAGATCCGGGCCCGCCGGACCGGACCGGGGAACACCGGCTCCTGGAACAGGTCAACGCGCTGCGTGGTGGCAGCCGCGAGAATGTCTGCCGCGTCGACCAGGGTCACCTGGCAGCCGCCACACGCAAAAGTCTCGACATCCGGTCGTAGACCGCACGGGTCTGGCATGACCCCACCTCGATCGCTGGAGGGTACTGCCCGAAGTCTGCCACCAGCCTCGCCGCACTGCCACCGGGTGCCCGCGCCACCTGGTGCCCTCGCGGTCGGGCCTTGACAGTTTGATGGATGCAGGTGAATCTCTACTCAGAGAGCGCTCTCCCACCCGCCTATCCTCGCTCCGCGTCGTGCACCCCGGCCACCGCCCACCTGGTCGGTCGTATCTGGTCGTGGCGCC
>JAOPWF010000755.1 GCA_025965815.1 Mycobacterium sp. | reverse complement strand
CGTTTGCTACCGACGGTACAGGCGGACCCGCCCACGCTCGTCCCGTGAGGGTGAGGACCGACGACCGCGAGGCGACGACAATCGCATCGGAGGTACAAAGCATGAAGGTCGGTTCGTGACCAGGGATTGGGGCCCATGGCTCGTCGGCGGAGGACTGCTGCTGCTCGTCGGCGGGCTCCTCGCCTGGACGGGAGCCCTGTCCTGGCTGGGGAATCTTCCCGGCGATATCCGGATAAGCAGCGGCAATACGCGGATATACATCCCGATCACGTCGATGTTGCTTATCTCCGCCGCCCTGAACGTAGTCCTATGGTTGTTCTTGGCGCTGTTCCGCCGCTGATCGAGGTTCGGTCAACGGATGGCATCGTTGCACCACAACATATTTCGTGCTGCTCAACAAACGTGATGGGTGCTTTCCCTTCCACGGGGGCACTATTGCGAGATGAATCAGCCTGCCGCCGAGCGACCCGCGTCATCCGTGCCAAGAACGTCAGCGGGTCTCCTTCTCGGCCGCGTTCCTCACGTTCGCGGGGGTCAGTCATCTGAGCTTTGCCCGCACCGCGTTCTATGCCCAGGTGCCGTCTTGGCTGCCGCTGAACCCCGACCTCGTCGTCATCATCTCGGATGTAATCGAAATCGTTCTCGGAGCGAGTGTGCTGTTGCTACGCCGGTGGCGGGTGCCGGTCGGTTGGATTACCGCTGCGTTTTTCGTTCTGGTGTATCCCGGCAACATCTCTCAATACGTCACACACGCCGACGCCTTCGGGCTGATTCGGATCGCTCGCGTGCCGTCCGATTGCTGTTCCAGCCGCTGCTGGTGCTCTGGGCCTTGTGGTCTACCGACGCTTGGGCGGCGTGGCGGGCACGCAAGTAATTGCCAGAGAAGCACGGCACCCCGCGAGCTGTGTCAGCTGGCGGGGTGTCGCAACGATCCCGCTGTGTTAGGCGACGTCGAACCGGTCGAGATCCATCACCTTGACCCATGCCGCGACGAAGTCGTGCACAAACTTCTTCTTGGCGTCGTCGCTGGCGTACACCTCTGCAAGGGCCCGCAACTCAGAGTTCGAACCGAACACCAGGTCGGCACGAGTGCCCGTCCACTTCACTGCTCCGCTGGCGTCGCGGGCCTCGAACGTCTCCGACGAGTCATCCGTCGGCGTCCAGTCCGTGCCCAGGTCGAGCAGGTTCACGAAGAAGTCGTTGGTCAGCGCGCCCATCTTGTCCGTGAGGACGCCGACCGACGAGTTGTCGTAGTTCGTGCCGAGGACGCGCAGCCCACCGACGAGGACCGTCAACTCCGGTGCACTCAGGGTCAACAGGTTCGCCTTGTCGACCAGGAGGTACTCGGCTGGCAGACGGTTGCCCTTCCCGATGTAGTTGCGGAACCCGTCCGAGGACGGCTCGAGGGCCGCGAACGATTCCTCGTCGGTCCACTCCTGCGTGGCGTCACCACGTCCCGGACTGAAGGGCACCGTGACCTCGACACCGGCGTCCTCCGCGGCCTTCTCGACGGCCGCGGAGCCACCCAGCACGACGAGGTCGGCGAACGAAACCTGCTTGCCCCCAGCCGAGTTGAACGACTCCTGGATGCCCTCGAGCGTGCGGATCACCTGAGCGAGCTGGTCGGGGTTGTTGACCTCCCACCCGGCCTGCGGCTGCAGGCGGATGCGCCCACCGTTGGCGCCACCGCGCTTGTCACTGCCGCGGAACGACGACGCCGCCGCCCACGCTGCCGAGACCAGCTGCGACACGGTCAGACCTGAGGACAGGATCCTCTCCTTGAGGGTCGCGGCATCGTCGGCCCCGATGACCTCGCCCGAAGGAGCGGGGATCGGGTCCTGCCACAGCAGGGTCTCCTGCGGTACCTCGGGTCCGAGGTAGCGCTGGATCGGCCCCATGTCGCGGTGCGTCAGCTTGAACCAGGCGCGGGCGAAGGCGTCCGCGAACTGATCCTGGTTCTCGTGGAAGCGCCGGGAGATGGGCTCGTAGATCGGGTCCAGGCGCAGGGCGAGGTCCGTCGTGAGCATCGTCGGCGGACGCTTCTTCGATGGATCCGACGGATCCTCGGGGTCCGGGATGGTGCCCGCGCCGGCACCGTCCTTGGCGACCCACTGGTTCGCGCCGCCGGGGCTCTGCTGCAGCTCCCACTCGTAGCCGAACAGGTTGTCGAAGAAGCCGTTGCTCCACTGCGTCGGGGTGGAGGTCCAGGTGACCTCCAGGCCGCTGGTGATCGCGTCCCGGCCCTTGCCACTTCCGAACGAGTTCTTCCAGCCCAGGCCCTGCGACTCCAGCGGAGCGCCCTCGGGCTCGGCCCCGACGTAGTCGTCCGCGGGAGCGGCACCGTGGGTCTTGCCGAAGGTGTGGCCGCCGGCGATCAGCGCGACGGTCTCCTCGTCGTTCATCGCCATCCGGCCGAACGTCTCGCGGATGTCGATGGCCGCGGCGATCGGATCCGGGTTGCCGTTGGGGCCCTCCGGGTTCACGTAGATCAGGCCCATCTGGACCGCGCCCAGGGGCTCCTCGAGCTCACGGTTGCCGGTGTAGCGCTCGTCGCCGAGCCAGACCTTCTCTGGACCCCAGTAGACGTCGTCCTCGGGCTCCCAGACGTCGGGCCGGCCGCCGGCGAAGCCGAACGTCTTGAAACCCATGGACTCCAGCGCGACGTTGCCGGTGAGGACCATCAGGTCGGCCCACGACAGCTTCTTGCCGTACTTCTTCTTGACCGGCCACAGCAGCCGCCGAGCCTTATCGAGGTTGCCGTTGTCAGGCCAGCTGTTCAGTGGCGCGAAGCGCTGCTGGCCGGCTCCGGCGCCGCCGCGGCCATCGCTGATGCGGTAGGTGCCCGCGCTGTGCCAGGCCATCCGGATCATGAACGGTCCGTAGTGACCGAAGTCGGCCGGCCAGAAGTCCTGCGATGTGGTCAGGACTTCCTCGATGTCCTGCTTCACGGCGGCGAGGTCGAGAGTCTTGAACTCCGCGGCGTAATCGAACTCCTCGCCCATCGGGTCGGCGACGGCGGGGTTCTTGGCGAGGATCTTGAGGTTGAGCCGTTTCGGCCACCAACCTTCGTTCCCTCCGCCACTTTCGGTCGGGTACAAGGCGCGGTCGGGCGCGAACGGGCAACCGGCTGCACCCTCCTCATTCATGTCTCCGACGACGGCATCGTGCTCAACGGACATTGGGATCCTTTCGGGAGTGGGCGAATCGATCTGTGATCACGTGTGTGATCGCGAAGTGTGTGACGTCGTGCAGTCGGGGCACAGGCCCCAATAGATGACCTCGGCCTCATCGAGGAGGAAGCCGTTGTGGTCAGACGGAGTCAGACAGGGCGCCTCGCCGACGGCGCAGTCGACGTCGGCGATGACCCCGCAAGACCGGCAGACAACATGGTGGTGGTTGTCGCCGACCCGCGACTCGTAGCGCGCCACGGTGCCGGACGGCTGGATCCGCCGCACCAGACCCACGGCGGTCAGGGCGTGCAGCACGTCATATACGGCCTGCCGGGACACCTCGGGCAGGCCGGCACGCACGGCTCCGAAAAGTGTCTCCGTGTCGGCGTGCGGATGCGCGTGCACCGCCTCCAGCACCGCGACCCGAGGGCGGGTCACACGTAGATCAGCCGTACGCAGCTGTTCCTCGTAATCCGACATCGAGTGCACCTCGGTAATATGACGCGTTTTCTGGAATCAGTCAAGACTGTGGGTCACTGTGGCGGTGATTCCGGCGGCGGAGTCTGACCCGGAAGCCATCGTTCAGGGAGTTGGCGACGCCGCAGCTGACCTCGACTCGCACGGATTGATCGTTACGTAGCTTGCCGTAAAGCGTCGTGGATCAATCCCAATCTGCGCCAGAAACCTTGGTCCCTCAGAAGGTTATAGCCAGCATCACCTCCGTGCGGGCTCCCGTGCGCTCGGCCGCGCGGCGCCGGACCCCATCCGAACCGACGTAATGGTCCTCGATGGCGAGCAGGGACAAGCCCGGCCGCGCAGCGGCTTTGGCCAAATCCCGACCAGTCTCGGCCATAGCCGGCGCCCGCGCTGAGCGGTAGAGGAGCAGGATCGCCCGACCCCTCTCCGGGCCCGCTTCCACCGATAGCCGTGGTAATGCCGTCCGGCGTGGCCGCCGGGATCGAAACTTTGCCTTGTTGAGCTAGTACGTGGTCATATTCGTCGTGCGTACCGCTCGGCGAACCTACGCAAGATTGCTGGAGGATATGTGATAGTCCGTTGTCGCGCAGCTGATTTCAGTGACTCGGCCGCTTCGGGGGCGAAGTAGCCATGGTTTTTGTAGACATCTATGCGTGTGCAAATACCGTCGGTATCGAGTTCGGGGTGGAACTGCGTCGCATACGCGTTGTTGCCCACCCGGAAGGCCTGGACCGGGCAGCCAGCCGAGGATGCGAGGCAGACGACACGGGAGGGGAGCGAAGTGGCCGCCTCCTTGTGCCCGCCAAACGCGTCGAAGACATCAGGCAGATTCGCAAAGAGTGGATCGTTGCGGCCGGCGGCCGTGAGTGTGATGGTCATGGCACCGACGGGCTCGCTGTAGGTGCGGTCGATGGTGGCGCCGACAAGCGAACCGAGCGTGCCCACGCCGTAACAGCATCCGAGAAAGGGAAAGTCGAGGTCGACGACACGACCGATCAGGGGCAGCAGCTCGGATTCGACGCGTTGTTGCGTCACCGACTTCGAGTCCGGAGCGTCGCTGACGTTGTACGGTCCGCCGCCCAGGATGATGCCGGACCATCCCGCGAGATCGATCGGCCCTAAAGATCTGTGGGTCAAGCGGATACGGTGCAATCCGCTCTCGTCGAGCCCGGCGAAGCGCATCATCGCCAGATACTCGTCGTCAGCCGCTTCGTCCTCGGCGCGAATCGACAGAAGCAGGAACGGGGCGTGATCGACGTCTGTTGGCATTGCCGTTTCGTTGGTGGGGGGCAAGATGGCCCAAATCTATCGACAGTCGTCCGGGTCGATCCACGAATTCTTCGTGCTCGCCCGAATTGACCGGCCATGCGTTTCTCCGCTGTAGTCACGGCGCTACACGGGAGAGGGAGCGCACGCCGGTCCGCGGGCGCGCGCAACCGCGATGGGCGTGAAACATCTCCGGTATGCGAGGCGCCGACCTACGATTAAGTGTCGCCGAGGATGCGGGAGCGCGAGGTTGTCGGAGGAATCATGACCAGCTCAACCACTCGTGCTTCCACCGAGCGTGAACCGGAACTGGCCGGACAGACCGTCGTCGTGATCGGCGGCAGCGCCGGCATCGGGCTCGAGACGGCTGGCCGCGCTCGGGCGGAGGGTGCCGATGTCATCCTCACCGGCCGCAATCCCGACCGGCTCGAACAAGCCGCGCTGGAGGTCGGCGCCGAACGCACCGCGGCCTTCGACGCCAACGACGCGGCCTCGCTGGAGAGGTTCTTCGGCGACCTGCCGACACCGATCGATCATGTGATGGTCACAGCTGGCGGCCCGCATTACGGGCCTCTGCTGGAGATGGACTCAGACCAGGTCCGCCAGGCACTCAGCGGGCATGTGGTTGTGGCGCTCGAGGTCGCGCGCAACGCTGCGGGAAAGATGAGGCCTGGGGGCACGCTGCTGCTCGTTGGCGGCACCGGCGGCCGGCGTATCGGTCACGGTCTCGGGATCGTTTCGGCCGCCACCGCCGCGCTGCCTCCGTTCACGG